>NZ_JANUXT010000005.1:0-233244 GCF_024814515.1 Corynebacterium sp. ES2775-CONJ
CCTCACTAATTCCCCAACCACCAGTGCACGTTTCGATACACCAACTGGATCAGAAACCATAAGCAACGCATCCATGGCAACTGCTGGTGGTGATAACCCGCATGCCACCGATCACCACACACTCGGGCTAAGTAACCCACATAACCCCACCACCATTAACACCCACCAAGCAAGTACCACCCTCACTTCCCCTCACGGGGCAGGCCTTGCTGGGGCAGGGGCCTCGCCAATGACCACCACCGCAGCAACAACCACCACACACACTAGTTTTGCCACCGGTGGTGGTCTCCCACCACATGCGTATGCAACACTAACAGGTAAAAATCCCACCACTACCAGTACTCCTTATAGTGGTCTTGGAACCGGAGGGGGCATCGGTGACCGTGGGGTTTTAGGTGCAAACGCCCAAGATCATTCCTCCCTCAACTCCCGCTCGCGTTTATTAGGTTCTAAAAATGGGACTGGTTATATCGGTCACCGCACAACTGGTGGCCGCAACAGCACTACCTCAGGTGACGTGGCTCGTCGTGGTGGTGCGTTTGCCGACAATGGTCTCAACCAGCGGGGCACTCCTCGGGGTTCTTCTCCTGGTGTGCACGGGCTAGGGGGTACTGGTGGTGTGGGGTCGAACGGTCCGGATGGGTCGTCGGGGACTTCCCGCGGATTGAATTCCTCCGGTGGGGCGGGTTCGAGTGGGGCGGGTTCGTCTCAGTCGGGTTCTCAAGGGCGTGGGTTTGTTCCGATGATGAATCAGGCCCAGCCTGGTGAGGATCAAGGGCGGAAGCAGAAGCGTCGGATTAGTAATCCGGTTGAGCGTGAGGGGAACCTTCGGGATCTTCTTGGTGATCCCCCGGTTGTGATCCCTAAGGTAATCGGTGGGTGGATCAGAGACGAGGACACCAACTAACACCAACCAGACAATATTTTCCGATCCCTAAGTATCACCCAAATTCGCGCACCCCAATTGGTATCAGCAACATACACACGGGCTCAGTCGACTAGCGCCGACGAGTTGTGAAACCGCGTAATTTACACCTCCTTGAGGCCAGGCGTTCTAGTACCAACAAAACTCTTCGTCACCGACGATTCTCGCTCGGCTATGAGGTTTCGCCATAACCAGCTCTCTAGCGAGTTTTTCAAAAACTCATATGACTGGATGGAACCTGTCCATCCCTTGGCTGTTATCAAATGGATCAGAAGAATCCCTTTTTACGAATGGTAGATACTGCCGATTATTCTGGTGCCTACAGGTGCGCACCTACAGCCAGCCTTCATCGTCCCATCATGAGAGAACTCATTAGTTTGATCAGCACCGAACGAGGAAGGGAACCTTCCACTTGCGGGTGATTCATCTTTCCAGCGTAGAAAGTAAAGTAACCGAAACCTTCCCCACGCTCATATACTAAAGAGAATGTATTTCTTCATCAGCCTCACCGCAAATCTTGTAGGGGCAATTTTTGCGGGAGTGCAATTTGCCCGAATCTGCACCAGTCTCACCGATGGAGGAGATAAAGATAGTGATCTCCCCCTCCTCCTGGCTTACGCACTCCTAGCCTTTAATATTCCATTTTTGAGCCCAGTGTCACAGAACTCAGAGGCCACAGTTTCGTTATTTATTACCCTCACTGCTATTTCTACGCTTGTGGTGAGTCGCTCAACAAAATAGACGTCACTGGGCATGGCGTTTACCCAATATTCGCAGAACTATCTCACTTTAGGACTCGGCAGTCTCAGCAGGCAATCGAGCCCAGTCTCGAGAACCGAGGTATTCAAGTCCTCAGCGCCTCGACTTTTAACAAAGGTTCGCGGCCAGAAGCAAAGAGTTACAGTTAACGAGAGTTCAACCAACTGTGTGAGCTAAATTTCGCCGTCTCCTACGGATTCTGCTATTGACCAGTTGCGCTAACCTATGACACGATATCTGCTGCCTGCGGTGGGCGTGGGGCTCCTTCCGGTGGCAGTACCTTGGGGTAGTTCTTTACTGATATTGGGCGTCCAGATTGCACTGCCTTAGCGTCGCTTTCTTGCTTGACTAGCGAAACGTTTTCGACAAAGCGCTTTTGTACTACGAGTGCAGCCACAAAAATTGAAGCATAAACAATAAGAACAACGAGTACAGCTGGGACTAATGACAATCTTGCAGCCGAGCCAATAAATAGGCCAAACCAACCGAAGTCAGCATCTCCAAAAGTGGTATTTTCACCACCGAACTCTCCCAAGACGCCCAACAGCAGTGATGGCAGGAAGGTGATAATTAAGCCATTGGCGAAGGCACCAAGCATTGCTCCCCGGCGACCTCCAGTAGCGTTACCGTAAACGCCTGCGGCACCACCCGTGAAAAAATGGGGAACGAGGCCCGGCAGAATGAGAACGAGACCGAATGCGGGATGCAGCCAGATGGATAATATTCCTAAGCCAATGAGTCCGCCTAGGAAAGAGAAGATGAAGCCTAGGAGAACAGCATTTTGTGCATAAGGGAAAACGATCGGGCAGTCTAGAGCTGGGATAGCGCCAGGCACGACCTTCGCTGCGATACCCTGGAATGCTGGAACAAGTTCACCTAAAACGGTGCGAACGCCGAATAGGATGACTGCTACTGCCACACCGAATTGAAGACCCTGAGTAAAGGATTGAACAATATAATTCCCCACTGAAGTTGCACCATTAGGGAAGGCGGTAAATGCCTCTTCAGTGCCTGCACGGGCAATGAACAGGAGCGCTAGGATAATATACATGAGCGCCATTGAGAGAGCCGTGGATACCATCGAGTCTCGAAGGAAACGCAGGCCCTCTGGTAATTTCATGTCCTCGGTTGAGCGACTATTTTTTCCTACGGCTTTGCCAATTGCACCAGCGGCAATATAGCCTGCAGTACCAAAATGACCAATAGCAATAGAGTCGTCGCCAGTAATCTTCCTGGTAAAGGGATGTGCGAATGCCGGCAACGTAACCATAAGGATTGCTAGGCCTAGAGAGCCCACCGACACAACCAGCCACGTAGACCACCCCGCTGTAGCAAAGATGATAGTCACCATCGTGGCCATGAACAGTACGTGGTGCCCAGTGAGAAATACGTAGCGAAGTCTCGTTAGCCTTGCTAGTAGGAGCGAGATAGCGAAACCGAGGATCATGATCCATGCGACTTGCGCACCGTACTTTGCCTGCGCAATACCGGCGATGGCTTCGTTTGTAGGAACGACGCCTTGAGCGCCAGTTGCCCCGGCAATCATAGTTCCCAGTGGCTCCAAAGAATCGACTACCAATCCCGCGCCACCACCAATGAGGAAGAATCCCAAAGTAGCCTTAATTGCGCCACCAATAACCTGTCCTACTGGACGCTTCATGGCAGACAAGCCAATTGCAGTGATGATACCAATTAGGAAGGCGGGAGCTGAAAGAATTTCGTTAACCAGAAACGAGGGAATACTCGTAATAATTTCCATGAGAAGCTCCTAATCTACGGCGTAAATGCTACGAAGGGCGGCATCGATTTCAGGCAAAGACGTGAAGTTATTGATAATTCGAATAGGTATACCCAGATCACCTAGAGTTTGAGCAATTGCACCAGAGGTTAGAATCGCGTCTGCATCTTTAGCTTTGCCCTTTGCAGAAATTGTATCTGTTGCCTCTACTGTGAGATACCGAGACCAGCCCCAAATACTAAGTAATTCATCTAAAGAACTCTTAAGAAAAAGCGAAGTTCCCAAGCCATTGCCACATACGGTGAGAACCTTGCCAGTAGAAGGAACAGCGTCCTCAGCTAGTGATTTATCCTCTTTACTGTGGATGTCAGATTCAGCGGGCTTAGTAAGTTTCTGGGGCTTGGGTACTGAATCTGCTACGTGACATACAGACACAAACTCTTCTGCACTGCCCGCGGCCAGGAGCCGTCTCTTCTTTTCTGGTTCAGAGATGATCCGCGCTATTTCTTTCATAGCCTGCATATGTTGCACGCTGTCAACTGCTGCCATTGCAAAAACCAACGTCACAGGGTCGTTGCTCTCGTGACCAAATCTAACAGGGTGGGCCAGCCTAACTGCTGAAAACGCTGTTGCCTTGACCTCCTGACTAGGCCTAGCATGCGCCAACGCAAAGCCTGGCGCTAGCACAATATAGGGACCTTGTTCCTGAACGGTTCGCACCATGTCTCGGGTATAAACGCTGGTACTCATTCCGTCTCTTTCGAGCAGTTTTCCAGCTTCGATAATCGCATTTTCCCAAGTATCCACCTCTATATCAAGAGTTACCCTACTGGGTGGAAGTAATTCCGATAATGTACTCATGCTTATTACGTTATCGATTAGCAACCTGTTCGAATGAGACTTTCCAGGTGATTCTCACCTCACATTGAATGCCTTTCAAGGCGAGGAGTTGAGGAATTTTGCTAGGCCGAAGGGAAAATTGGTCACGTTATTGTGTACGCACTCTAAGGTGCCAGCGTGCCAACCTCTCAGCGAATTCTTTTCTCAGCTGTCGTCAACCTCCGGACTATCATCCTCTAGGCAAATAAGAATTATTGCCATATGCAACTCACCTCCGCCATCGAGGAAAGAGAATGGTGAAGTTTTTATATCAAGCCCTGCCTGCAACCTGATGGCAGCAAATTCCGATACTCTAAACTCATGACTCCTGACCGCGCACCTACTGTTCAACAACCAGCAACGTCTTTACAGGATGCAGCCCAGTTAGCACCAGGCTTAATCGTTGAGGTCCGCGATGAAGAGTGGTTAGTCACCGGCGTGACCCGCGCGGTTGATGGCTGGAAGATTAAGGCGCGCGGTTTGACTGAGTACGTGCGCGATAGTGTAGCCACCTTCTATTCTGCAATTGATAATATTCAGGTCTTCGATCCCACGCAGGTGGAGGTCGTCTCAGATAGTTCCCCGCAGTATCGCCATTCCCGCCTCTGGCTAGAAACCACGCTACGCAATACTCCGGTGCCGCTCTATCAGGAAGAATTATCCGTGGCCCCCAAGATGCTGGTTGATCTCCTGCCCTACCAACTATCAGCAGTAAAGAAGGCCTTGTCGGAGAAGAATATTCGCCCCCGCGTCCTGTTAGCGGACGCGGTGGGGCTAGGAAAGACCCTAGAGATCGGTATGATTCTGGCAGAGCTCATCCGTCGCGGTCGCGGGGATAGAATCCTAGTTGTTACCCCTAAAAGTGTGCTGGAGCAGTTTCAGCAGGAAATGTGGACACGGTTTTCCATACCTTTAGTACGCTTGGATTCTCAGGGCATCCAAAAGGTTCGCCAGAAGCTACCAGCTTCGCGAAACCCTTTTACTTTCTTTCCTAGGGTGATTGTTTCTATTGACACCCTAAAATCGCCGAAGTATCGCTCGCAGTTAGCAAAAGTTACTTGGGATGCGGTGGTCATCGATGAGATTCACAACGCGACGAACGCCGGAACGCAGAATAATCAACTGGCCCGCACCCTAGCCCCCACCACGGAGTCACTCATCTTAGCTTCAGCCACCCCGCACAACGGGGACCCAGAATCGTTCAAGGAGATTCTACGGCTCCTGGATCCCACATCGGTGTTGCCAGATGGCTCCATTGACGTAACCGCTGCTCAGCGTCTGATTATCCGCCGACATCGTCATTCGGAAGAAGTATCAGAAATCGTAGGCCAACGCTGGGCCACCCGTGAGGAACCTAGGAATATCATCATCGACCCTTCGGAGCAGGAGCTTGCCGTTGCGCGGGAGCTGGAGATCGCGTGGATCAACCCTCAACACGGCACGCCGTGCCAAGATCGACTCTTTCCCTGGACTCTACTCAAAGCTTTCTTGTCCTCTCCAGCGGCGCTGCAAGAAACCGTCGACTCGCGAAGAGAGCGCGTCAAAAACACGCAGGAGCGCACAGCCTTGGAAAAACTGGAGGCTCTCGCCGCTGAGCTCACCCCAGAGACAAGTGAGAAGTACAATGCGCTGGTTAATTATCTGCAAGAGATTGGCATTAAGAAGAATTCGCCTACTCGCGTAGTGGTCTTCTCCGAGCGCGTTGCCACCTTAAAGTGGCTGCAGGAGAATCTGACCAAGCACCTCAGACTCAGCAAGGGTGCAGTAGCTATCATGCACGGCGGACTTAGTGATGTTGAGCAGATGGAGATCATTGATAGTTTCAAGCGTGAAGATTCTCCCATCCGGGTTTTGGTCACTGGTGACGTAGCCTCTGAGGGTGTGAATCTGCATACACAGTGCCATCACTTAGTACATTTCGACATCCCTTGGTCACTTATCCGCATTCAGCAGCGCAACGGCAGGATCGATCGCTACGGCCAAGAACACTCACCGGAAATTATTTCACTCCTTCTCGACACGGGCGCACAAGCGGAGGGCCTTGGAGATCTTCGGGTGCTGGCTAAACTCATCGAACGTGAACATACCGCGCACCAGATTCTTGGCGACGCCGCCAGTCTCATGGGCAAACACTCCATTAGCGGTGAGGAAGATGAAATTCGCAAAGTCCTCCAAGGCGTGCGGGAATTTGACGAGGTAGTGCGCTCCCCCGACGCCGTCCGCGAAGGAACCTCCGATTCCATCGACGAGTTCCTCGCCCTTCTCAACTCCGACGAGGAAGAAGCTGTTGAATACTCGGAAATTGGAAGTCTCTATACCTCCGAAGCCAGTTATCTTCTCGACGCCATCGCGGAAGCTTTTACAGACCCCCGAGCCAGCAGACGCGGTGGCGGTATTGACCTGGTCGAGCACAAAAATGACATCGTTGAATTTTCTCCACCCACGGACCTACAGCGCCGGCTCGACTTCCTGCCGCAAGATTACGTGGATTACCGGCGAGTATATGAGAAGCTTTCGCTAGCCACCTCCGCCGAGCGTGGTAACCAGTTGTTGCAGGCCGCACGTCAAGGTAATTCTGAAAAATCTTGGCCAACCGCGGTGTTCTTGGGACCTCTCAATCCAGCCACGAGCTGGGCGGCAGACCGCGCGTTGTCCTCGATGTCCCGGCGCGAAATTCCAGCCATTACTGGAAATGTTGAAAGCCCCACGGTCTTCCTTATCGGTACATTGACCAATAGTCGTGGCCAAATCGTCTCGTGCACCTACCTAGCAGCGAGCCAAAGCAGCTGGGGAATTGTTTCCTCTGAGGTGCTCTCCGATCCAGTTGCATGGTTGAAATCGGCCGGCTTGGGAATGGATGCTATCAACCCCAATTCCACCCAAGTTCCAGAGGATATTCAGGATCTTATCCTCGCCGCCGTGGAAGCCGCTCGGAGTCAGGTTGAGATGACCAAACAAGCAGCTCAGGCCTCTGCTGAGGCGCGCATTTCTCAGTGGAATGCGCGCGCGACACGTTGGGAAAACCAGCGTGCAGGCGCATCCCCGAACTCTCGTGCTGTGAAGCAGGGCGCTCCCATGATCGAGGCTGAGCGAAAGCTCATTCCGGATTTAGAGCCCGATCGATCGCTGATTCGCCCGCTACTGATTATTATCCCGTCCACTACTGCCCCATAGACCTCCCGCGTTCACATATCTTTTAGGAAATATCACATGGCTGCTTTTGACTCGATCATCAACGTTGAAGAATGGATCAGCGATCATTATTTCGTCTCTGATGAGAAACAATCCTTCGGTAAGCGGGTAGCTGATAGACACAAAGAGTGGAAACGGGAGGCTGATATAAGCGCTCAGCACTCTAGCCCGTGGACTCGTTTTCACTCAGCTCGCGAAGAGCTCCAACTAGCACTAGCAACAGTGGAGCGAGGCAATCATGACAAAGTCCGAGACCTCAATAGCTCGATCGCCAGGGCTTTGGGTTACCCACACTTAGCTGAGGTGGAGGTTGAACACGCAGGTGAGACAACTCGTTTCCCTGGTTGTGTTGCCCACGAGGGTGGCTATGCGGTCATCGCATCGGAACCGGTCCACGATATCTACGGTCTTGCCGAAGCCTCCCCCGCCGGAGCGGTGACCGTCTCGGACAAGGATGTAAAGGTTAGCACCCATAAGTTGGTGGGGCAGGTGTTCCTTTCTGATAGTGCACCAGAGTTTATTGTCATTCTCGCTGGGGGCTTTGTATTCCTTGCGGAACGCGATACCTGGGCTTTGGGACGTTTCGTTGGCATCGACTTAGCTCTTGCTATTGAGCGAAATGACGCTAGAGCTAAGGGAGAAATGCAGCGTATTGCCGTTATTATGTCGCGGGAGAATATTGAGCGCGCAGCGGATGGAATAACGTGGTGGTCCGAGACCATCGCAGAATCACGCGATCATGCGGTCAAGGTTTCCGATGGTCTGCGTGAGTCCATTAAACAGTCCATTGAGCTAATCGGCAACGATGTACTTAAGCGTTCTGCGGCCCAGGGAATGATCGAGGACCCAAATGACATAAACGGTAATGAGCTAGCGAAGCAGTCTTTGCATTACCTCTACCGCATTTTGTTCCTACTATTCGCGGAGGCCTCACCGGAACTGGAAATCTTGCCCACTGGGACAACGGAGTACGACGAAGGATACGGACTCAGTCGCCTGCGGGATCGGATTCTTACTCCGCCAGTTTCTGAGCGCGCCCAAAACGGCACGCACCTCTACCAATCTCTGCAGCTACTCTTTGATCTGGTGGATAAAGGGCACAACCCTTTGGCTTTCGCAGACTCTCCTGCCGCTGACGGCGCGGATCACGGTTTAGTTTTCCGCAATCTGTCCGCAGACCTCTTTCAGCCAAGCGCAACCTCCCTTATCGATCGCTGCCAATTATCAAACGCAACCCTGCACCAGGTGCTCGAGTATCTTCTACTCTCTCCAGAGCGCAAGGGACGCGATAGAGGCTTTATCTCATATGCAACTCTGGGCGTCACGGAATTGGGTCAGGTCTATGAAGGTCTAATGTCCTTTACTGGTTCTATCGCTCAAGAAGATTCCGTAGAGGTTGCTCCCAAAGGAGATCCCACAAAGGGATCGTGGGTGGTCCCAGAGCGGCTTACCGATGATTTACCGCTCGATTGCTTTGTCAAGATTGAGCAGGAAATGGGAGAAGGAGGGACCAACTGGATTCATAAGCGCTACCCCAAAGGTTCCTTTGTTTACCGGCAATCGGCACGCGATCGCGAACGCACAGCATCGTTCTATACACCAGAGGTTCTCACCTCTTTTACTGTTGGGCAAGCTATTGAGGAACTTAAAGTCTCGGGCAGAATTTCTAAAGCAGATGATCTCCTTGCGCTGACCATTTGCGAGCCCGCTATTGGCTCCGGCGCGTTCGTAGCCGAGGCAGTGCGCCAACTGGCTGAACTCTACCTACGCATGAAGCAGGAAGAATTAGGCCAGGAAATCGAGCCCGAGAACCGGATTGCTGAGCTCCAACGGGTCAAAGCGTATATTGCGCTGCACTGCGTCTACGGTGTGGATCTTAATGCTACCGGCGTTGAACTATCAGAGATCACCCTGTGGCTCGACACCATGACCGCAGACTTAAAAGCCCCATGGTTTGGTCTGCATCTACGACACGGCAATTCACTAGTGGGCTCCCGTCGCGCCACCTACTCATTCAAGGAAGTAGAGCTCAAAGCATATTTAAACTCCGCGCCCCAGCTCCATAAGCTGAAAGATTTAGCAGATAACTCGATTCCTAACTCCACTTCAGGCCGCATCCACCACTTCCTCCTTCCATCAGCGGGCTGGGGTGCAACTGCCGAAGCCAAAGACGTCAAGGATTTGGTACCTGACGAAATCAGGTGGCTCAAAACCTGGCGGAGACACAACAAACTGAAACTCACCAAAAAACACATAAAAAGCCTCAAAGACCTCGCACTACGTACGGAGGTTTTGTGGAAATTTGCTCTCACCCGCCTGCAAATTTCTGAAGCTCAAATCCGCCGCAATATTAAGGTATGGGGACGAGATTTCCCACCAGCCGCTCACTCTGTCACCCGCGCCCAAATTGAAAAGGAACTTTTTGGCAACCTTGATGGCGCCTATCAACGCCTGCGTCTGGTTATGGATGCGTGGAATGCTCTCTGGTTCTGGCCGTTGCAATCAGTTGAGGAAAACGCAACAAACCTTCCCACCATCGATGAGTGGATCGACTTCCTACACGCCACTTTAGGCATTACCCTCGAAGTTAAAAACGGATCACTCGACCAGTACCACATTGGTGAGAACCCCACGTGGGCAGAACTCAACGAAGCCGAAGAATTTGACCTCTTTGTTGCGGGAGCTAAAGCTCGAGATCAGCTCCTGATCGAATTCCCCTGGCTGAATACCCTCATTAACATTGCCTCGAAACAAGCATTCTTCCATTGGGATCTCGATTTTGCAGTGGTGATGGCGCGCGGCGGATTTGATTTCCAGGTAGGAAATCCTCCATGGGTACGCCCTACAAACAATGTTGATGGGCTCCTGGCCGAACATGATCCCTGGTTCACCTTGGCTCATAAACCATCCCAAGCTACAAAGAAGGCCAAGCGGGGAGATTTGCTTATGCACAATGCTCCAAAAAATACCCTCATTCAGGGAGTTGCTGAAACGGTAGCACTATCCGCTTTCATTGGAGATATCACTCAGTACCCTTATTTAAAAAATCAACAACCCGACCTCTACCGGGCTTTCATCTCCCAAACGTGGGCCAATACGCATTCGGAAGGCGTTATTTCTCTCATACATCCGGAATCTCTTTTCACTGAAAAAAAAGCTGCCCCCTTAAGACGTGAGGCCTATCGGCGTTTGCGTCGCCACTGGCAAATACACAATGAGTTGCAGCTATTCGAACATAACGCCCACCAACTTATCTATAGCATAAACGTCTACTCCGCTTCTCGAGCGGAACCGTTCTTTCTTTCTGCATCCAATCTCTATCATCCCCAAACAGTCGTCGACTCTTTATATCACGATGGAACTGGAGAGCTACCAGGCCTAAAAGATGAAGATAATAACTGGGACCGCCGACCCCACGCGGACAGAATCATCAGGGTGGACCTCGACGAACTTAAGACGTGGCACTCAATCTTGGAGGACGAATTAACTCCGCTGCTGGATACTCGTATGGTGTTCAATGTTAATAGCAAAATCGCTATAATCTTGGGAAAACTCGCACACGCTCCCCGGATGAAAGAGCTAGATCTAAAATTCTCTCAAGGATGGCATGAAACCGCCGCTAAAAAGAGCGGTCTTTTCGATACCGGATGGGCTAAACCGACAATATGGGACGATGTCATTCTCCAGGGTCCCCACTTGGGAGTGTCTACGCCCATGATTAAACAGCCCAATCCCACGCTAAAAAGTAATGCGGACTGGTCACCGGTGGATCTTGAGTCAATGGAACCTGATTTTATACCCGCTACTGGGTACCAGCGAAAAGCCGATAATGAATATTATGTCAACAAATATGGAACCTGGACCATCGACGATCAAGAAATCCCCATCGCCCGCACCTATCGAGTAGCCTGGCGAACGATGGCTGCAACAACTGGCTACAGAACTCTCTATCCAGCAATCATTCCACCTGGATCATGCCACGTGTTCACGATTACCAGTTGTTTTGACCCGAATAGTTTTTTTAGCATATGCCTCATTGGAGGATGCTTATCTTCTCTTATCCTCGATTTCTACGTGAGAAGTACAGGAGCCACCCACTTGCTACCTTCAGTAGTCGCACCACTCCCGCGAGTGCGGAGGGAGGATGCTCTTTCCCAAAAGATCGTTTCGCGGTACTTAAAACTTAACTGCATAACCGATGCCTATTCGGATATTTGGAGAGATGTCACCGGAACTGAATGGGACCTGAGTGTTGCCATTCGTAACGCGCGGAAGAGAGAAGAAACACAGGCAGAAATCGATGCACTAGTAGCAATCGCACTCGGTGTGACTTTGGAGGACCTTGTTACCATCTATAGAAGCCAGTTCCCGGTTATGAAGAAATACGACCAGCAGCGGCAATATGACGACGCAGGTGATTTGATAACCCATAAGGAAATTATTGGACAGCCCTTCGACCGTGTTGCGGTGTGGGAGAGTATATACGAGAGCAAGGGCAGATCCTGATTTATCTCTACCCTCTAATTGATTGTGACTCGGATTCAGAGTTTTCAAATTGGTCATAGACCTGCGTATAGATAGCCTCGCGATTAATATGCCGCAACGGGATTTCCAAAGAGTGCTCATCTCTCGACCGAGAATGAGTGAAGATAAAAGCTCTTCCATTGGAGGCTTCTGGTAGTTTCTTCGTGACCAATCTACCGTGACTATCAAAGAGGCGTTCTCTATCATATCTACGCATGACTGGAAACTGACTTCGATAAATAACAAGTAGCTCCTCCAGGGAAACTCCGAGGGAGATTGCTACTAGCGCATCGATTTCGGCCTGTGTTTCTTCCCTCTCTTGAGCTCTACGGAGTGCAACACTCGGGTCCCATTCAGTTCCGGTGACATCTCTCCAAATATCCGAATAGGCATCGGTTATGCAATTAAGTTTTAAGTACCGTAGGACAATTTCAGACGCTAGAGGATCTTTCCGGTTTACGCGCGGCAAGCTCTGGACTGTTTCTGGTGACAAGTGTGTTCCTCCTAGTGCTCGAATGAAGAAATCTAGGATGAGAGAAGAAAGAGTGCCTCCCACTAGGCAAAGCGTTTCCCAGTTGAAGGGAATCGCACAGCTGTTCACGGCATGTACATGACAGGCTCCGGGTGGGATTATCGCTGGATACAGTGTTCGATAACCTGTGATAGCTGCCATCTCTCGCCAGGCTACTCGATAGGTGCGGGCGATGGGGATTTCTTGATCGTCGATGGTCCAGGTTCCATATTTGTTGACATAATATTCATTATTATCCCATCAGTTTCCTGGTCGACTCATAGAAATCTGTGAGCGCGCCTTCACGATCAAAAGTCCCAAAGGGCGGCTGTAAGGCGAATGTCTCTCCTGACTGTGGGTGCGTCCAGGTTAGATTTGCAGCTGATGGGTGCTCTTGGCAGGCCTTCGCTATATCCTTAGGTACAGCGCGACCATTGCGATCGTATAAATTTTCGCGATCATATCGCCGCATAACTGGGAATTGGGAACGGTAAATGACTACCAAATCTTCCACGTCAAGACCCATGGCTATGCCTACTAGAGCGTCTATTTCCGTTTGCAGCTGTAATCGCTTTTGAGCGACTCTTACTGGCGTATCTGGCGACCAATGTTTTCCTATGCACGCTTCCCACAATTCGGCGTACGCCTCTGTTAAGGCGCATAGACGCAAGTACCGTTCCACCAACATCCAGGAGATTTGGGGATCGGTCACTGTAGGAAGACTTTCCACGGTCGAGCCGAAAATATTGGCTGTCCCAATAGCTCTGAGAACAAAATCACAAGGAAAACTACTCATCACGGCGCCGGCAACCGCAAGCATCTCGAGATTGGGGTGCGTGAACGACAGAACTCCATGGACGTGCTTCGCGCCCGGCGGAATGATAGCGGGATACAGGGTTCTATAACCAGTTGTAGCTGCCATCGCACGGATCGCAACACGGTAGACGGAGTCCATGAGTACAGGCTGCCCATCAATGACCCAGCTACCATAGGAACCAGTGACAGAATATTCATTATCAGACAGTAGTACGGTGCCCTTGCTTAATATCTCCCAGGTCGGTTCACGTGGTGAGGTATCCTGAGATAAACTAAATCGCTCTCTACTTCATGGGGTCCTCATGTCTACTCTCATTCCGGTTCACGCTGCGCATACGGTGCGCGAAGGTATAACAGAGTACCTGACTACCAGCTTCTCTTTAGCAGACAAAAACACCGCTGCACGGTTGGCTGAATTCCTCACCAACCCAGTAACAGGCATGTTCAGGGGCCCTTATGTACGCACCCGCTTACCCTATGCACCAGCAGAAGAAGAGACTCTGCTATCTGCGATTTTACCTGCGTGGTTTAAGCCCTACCGTCACCAAGCAGAGAGCTTTAGGCGGCTCAGTTCTATCGATGAAAATGGTGCGTACCGCAAGCCAGAACCCACGCTCATTGTCACAGGTACTGGCTCTGGTAAGACGGAGTCCTTTCTTTACCCCATTCTTAACCACTGCCAGCATTCCACTGCTCGCGGTGTTAAGGCGCTGATCTTATACCCAATGAACGCGCTGGCCAATGATCAGGAAGCGCGCATAGCAGAACTGCTTGATGGTAACCCAGCATTGAGGAATGTTACAGCGGGTATTTATGTTGGTGATAGTGATGGCAGACCAAAAAAAATGTCCAAGAATCGGCTCATCGCTGACCGTACCCAGCTGCAAATGAACCCACCGGATATCCTGCTCACTAACTACAAAATGTTAGATCAGCTACTGCTTCGTTCAGCTGACCAACCGATCTGGGAGCGCTCAGCCGCAACGTTGCAGTACTTGGTTCTCGATGAATTCCACACCTACGATGGTGCCCAAGGTACTGATGTGGCACTACTGCTGCGCAGGTTGGAATTAATGCTCCAGAAATTTCGCCCGCAGGATGTGGATATTCAACCCACCCCAGTAGCCACCTCCGCAACCATGGGTGCAGATGCTGATCCAGATGCCATGGTTGATTTTGCCCACACCGTATTCGGTGTCACTTTTCCTCAAGATGCGGTTGTCTCGGAAACCTCTCTAACACTCCAACAATGGCAGAAGCAGATAGCGCAGAAATTCGGGGCGCCTACCACCAGCTACCCAGTGGTCACCGCACAATTAATCAGGTCGATTAATGCTGAGATCGTAGCGCGCCAAGCAGGCGGAGAAACCGCCTACGATCATGATGTCCACGCAGTTTTGTGCGATAAGCTTTTTGGATGCTCGGAGGATATTTCAGCCGCTCTATCCGCCTATAGCCAGCACCCCTTGGTGGTCGAAGTCCTCACCCATGCCAGCGATAGCCCGGTGCCTTTGGTGGCGCGGGAGAATAGCGCTGAAATCTCACTGGTATCTTCAGTTCTAGAGCCTACTCTGCTGAGGATTTTGGGCGAAGAAGCCCACATCTTCATCACGCATCTGCTCAGCGAGATCTCCTTCCTGCGTGCGGAGTACGGTTTCGACCATAAATTCGAGGCCAAGCAACTGCCCGGTGTAGAGACCCACTTGTGGGTACGTGAAGTTTCTCGCGTTGAGCGTGCCGTTGGAATCACTGACGGTCCTATATTCCGGTGGTATGACGATGGCCCCAGCGACGACCCTCATTGGCTGCCAGCCTGCTACTGCCGCAATTGCGGCCGCAGTGGATGGATGATAGCTAAGGAAGCCGGCGATGATCAACTTATCACGCAGAGTCAGAAGATTCGTTCCATTAGTGTGGAAAAACCGCAACTTCAGCGCCCACTCATAGATGCTGAAGCGGAGGCACTAGAGGATGTGGGACGTGATACAGGAGATATAGCGAGCGTACACTGGCTTAATCTTTCCCTACCTTCGCTGAGTCGCACGAGACCGACAGACGAGGATATCGAAACCGAAGGCATTGTTCCGGTGCTGAGTTACGCCACTCGGGATGGCAGCGATGGTGATCTTGCAACGGAACAGACCTGCCCGTCCTGCGGCGAACCAGATGCTATCCGCTATTTAGGTTCATCCGTAGCCACGCTACTCTCAGTAGCATTATCGAACTACTTCGGGCAGAAGGACCTAGACGATGAAGAAAAGAAAACGCTCATCTTCACCGACTCCGTCCAAGATGCAGCTCACCGAGCGGGATTTGTGCAGTCGCGGGCGCGCGCCTTCGCATTGCGTACCTTGATGCGCAAATTGGTTGCAGATAGCGAAGTTACCTTGAATGAACTGCCAGCACTGTTAATGGAGTCTGCGAAGGACTCACCTCGTAAGCGCTATGAGCTCATCCCCTCCGAAATGGTTGACTATGACGCATTTAGGGCTTACTGGGATCCGAGCCGATCGAAAGGTACCCAGCTCCGCAACGCCAAAAACGCTGTTGAGCAGCGCTTAGCCTTCGATATCGCCCTAGAATTTGGACAACGCGCGGACTTAGCGCGCTCCCTAACTACTACTGGTGCCCTCACCGTCATGGTCGATGTCGATGATGACACGCTGCTCAGCGTGGCCCAACAAGCGCTCAATAAAACAAACCTGCAGTTACCACTCGAAGGATTCCACGACACTACACTCGTTTCCTGGGTGCGCGGAGTAGTGGAAATGATGCGGTTAAAAGGGGGCATCAACCATCCGTGGTTCAGTTCGTATCTCAAAGAGGACTGTAATCCATATCAGCTCAACAAAAGAGAGTCACTATCCAAGGGGATGACGGCTTTTGCCAGGGGAGGTTCGCCAAAGTTCCCCCGCAAGGGAATGAGTATATCCCTCAAGGACTACGGCGATATGCCACTTGGATCCCCGCAGGGCTTCTATCCTCGCTGGACCACTAAAATACTAGGGATAGGAAGTCAGGACTCCAGCCACCTCATGGTTGCACTCTTCCAGGCTCTTGCGGAGCGCGATGTTGTCAGCTCCGTTCGCACTGATACCAATGGAGAGGTGTATGCACTCGAGCCACAAACTGTCGTATTGTATGCCGAAGAGGAGCCTCAGTTCCTAGAGTGCTCGGTATGCCATGCTCGCGTCGGTGTAGGTGGCCCGGCCCGGCGCGTTTTAGAAGGATGTCCCTGCCATAACTCTGGTTGCATGGGCTCCTATGAGATTAAAACCATTGAGGATAACTACTACCGCTCGCTGTACTCCTCTACCGAGCCTCGCACGGTGGTTGCCAGAGAGCACACCAGCTTGCTGCCAACACACGAGCGCCTCGAGGTGGAAAACAACTTCAAGAAGAAGGTGGGTGAGGTACCCCAAGCCCCCAATGTTTTAGTAGCAACACCCACGCTTGAGATGGGTATTGATATCGGAGACCTTTCCTCCGTCATGCTAGCTTCCCTACCAAAGTCCGTAGCTAGCTATATTCAGCGTGTGGGTCGCGCTGGCCGCTTGACAGGAAATTCTCTCGTTATTTCAATGGTCCGGGGGCGCACCGCCACCCTTCCGCTATTGAGTACACCGTTGAATATGATCGGCGGTACCGTCGAACCACCGGCGGCGTTCTTAGGGGCTGAGGAGATTCTTAAACGTCAGTTTATTGCCTACCTCATTGAAAGCAACGGGCTTCCCAGGCTGGTTCCGGATCTCCGGTGGGGCTCTTCGGTGTTTTCGTTGTCGCATAACCGAGAAGCTGACACACTTATTGCAGTCATGGAGAAGGAGCTTACCCCGGAGATCATTGCTTCCTCCTTAGATGCCTTTTTGGGCACTATTGCTGATTGTGTTACCACCGACGTGGTCGACGAACTCAGTAGTTGGGCACAGGACGGTGGGTTGCACCTACTCCTGGAACAGGCAAGAAAAGACTGGAACAGGGATCTCGAGTTGCTGCGCGAGCGTAAAGAAGCGATCGAGAAGATTGTGCGCGAGACTGATAAGGCCGCTAATTCCGCTGCGGCAGATGCTGAAACCAGATCCCAAGATCGCAGCGCCAAGGCTAGCTTGAGACATCTGAAAAGGCAGATCGCCAGCATGGTTGAGGAATTTTGGATTTCCGCCATGGAGCGCCACGGACTTCTTCCTAACTTCACTCTGCTCGATGACTCCGTGGACTTGAATGTTCAGGTGAGCTCCCAAAATCCTAATACCCACGAATTTGACACCCATAGCAGCGAATACAGTCGTGCCGTCTCCGCTGCTTTATTCGAGCTGGCACCGGGCGCTACGTTCTATATTCAAGGAATTGCTGCCTCCATTGATAGCGTGGAAATTGGCAAAGCCGGTGAGGCCATTGAGCAGCGCCGGTTCTGCCCTAGCTGCTCCTATTCGGAATTAGAAGCATCAGAGGAGAGAAAGTCCACGGCGTGTCCGGCTTGTGGAGAGGCACGTTTCGCGGATATGAACCAAGTGCTCAACGTGGTGCAAATGCGAAAAGTGTCCGCAGAGGTCGAGCGCACGCGCTCGGCGATTACAGATAACACCGAAGACCGCCGTATAGCGAACTTTGCGCGCCTGAGCTCGTTCATCTACCAGCCGGAGGACGTTGGTAAATCGTGGTACCTCAGCTGCGGCTTCGGAGTTAAACATATTCGCAGACTAGAGCTCCATATGTTCAACCTAGGTAAGGGGCATGGTGATACACGCGTTATTGCCGGCAACGAGGTTGAAACACCATTATTTAGGGTGTGCCGATACTGTGGCCACCTCGATTCTCGCGCTGGTTCCAATAGCTGGCGCGATCATAGGCGGTGGTGTCAACACCAGAAAGCCCGCGAAGAGGAAACCGTCAGCTTTGCGCTCGCGCGGACGCTTAAAACCCAAGGTGTTCTCATTTCCCTCCCTTCCCTGCTCTCCGTTGCTGACAAAATAACCATTCCCAGCGTGACCGCCGCCCTCCTGATGGGATTCAAACTGCTGCTGCGTGGCAATCCGCATCACTTACACATCCACGAAGTGAAACTGGACAGCAATAACAGCGGACTGCTGCTCAATGATGCGGTGCCAGGCGGAACTGGTTACCTCACCCAGTTCTCCCAGCCCGAGCAAGTACGAAAGCTCCTCATGCTAGCCTGGAAACGATTGAGTACTTGTTCATGCATAGATACAGACCGCAAAGCCTGCGAAAACTGCCTGTTACCCTTTGCTGCCTTCAATGCTGACTCAGTCTCTCGGGCGGCGGCGGAATCAGCGCTGTATAAGCTCCTGCTCAACGATATGCACCCCAGCGATGATGCCGATCCTCATACAGTTGAGTGGAAACCTCATACTGAAAAACCCATGGTGCAGGAAGAATCCAAGCTAGAAGCATATTTCTTGAAAGAGTTTCTGGAGCAGCTGGAATCTAAAACTGAATTTCTTCGAGAAAAGGTGGAAGGTCGCAAGCGGGTATGGGAATTCAGGTTCAAGGGAAATCCTCATGTGTGGCGAATGCGAGGGCAATACTCCAAAAAGGGCACCATTCCGGACTTCTATCTCGATACCGATGACCCCAGCCAGCGAGACCTCGCCGTCTACCTAGACGGGGCCATGTACCACATAGGGCCGCAACACTACCGAGTAGAAGACGATATACGCAAGCGTCGCAGCCTCAAGAACCAAGAAGATATCATTAGTTGGTCCATTACCTGGAAGGACGTCGAGGAGTTTCAAAAAGAGGCCAAAGGCGAAAACCGCGATGATCCACGCTGGTTCAACCGGGGAAAGGTGGGTGTACTCGGCAAGAAGTTTACGGTGGACAGCCTCAAAATCAACTTGTTGGCAAAAGACCCTGCGACTCAGCTGTTAAATTATCTGCAAAACCCAGACGAGAAACTATGGACCACACTAGCCACCATTGCAGCAGCCATGTCAATATCACATGGCTGCGAGAAAGACGATGAACTCCTACGGTCCACAAATCTAGGTGAGGTAACGGTATGGTGGGACCAGTCCGGAAACCACCGGCTGGAACTCATAGCCCTCGATGAAATTGATAAAGAAGCATGGCGAAACTTCCTTCACCTGTCTAATTTTTTCTTCGCGAGTACTAAAGATTGCTACGTCTCTGTTAGAAGAGAATCTGAAGTTGAAGCCCTCTTGGAAGAAAAAATCGACGCTATTCCTATCGCGGAGCCAGAATCTGGAATATGGGCCGATGTGTTCAACGAATTTGCCGGAGAAGATGAATTGATCAAATCCTTAAAACTACTTGAACACCACGGGGCGCCGCTCCCTACAAGTTACGGTGAAGAGCTAGACGGCATTCCCACCGTGGCGCTATGGCAGGAAGAGAAAGTGGCGTTGCTCTACCCAGAAGATGCAGAGCTGATCGAAGACATCACAGGCCGGGGATGGTACGCGGTACTCGCGAAGCCTAAAGACACCCTGGCAGAGGTGTTTAATAACGGAATGGCTAGGTCATAAGCATGGTAAATATCACCATCCCCAAGATTTTCGAAGTAGCCCGCGAACTGAGCGATCCCACAAGGGCCTTGATCGACCAATTAAAGATCAATCCCGATGATGCCGCATTAGGAGTGATTACGCCCACAGCCGCGGTAGACCCGCGTGCCCGGTTGATACCCGTTGCAAATAATTCGCTCCTTGTGCTCTTTGATATAGCTGGTGAGTCAACTCGACAACTTCTCCTGATAGGTGTCTACCCATCTGAGCAAGCAATAACCAAGGCCGCACGCCTGGAAATGCAAGTCAACCCGGTTAACGGAATTACTTCGCTAGTAGAACATCAATCCCCACAGTCCGGGGAGGTAGAACCGGCAGATAAATCCGCTCCGCCAGCTGATGCCGGTACCGAGACTCTTATCAAACGCTTGGTACGAGAATCCTCCATGTCCAGTACAGATGCTTTGACGAGTCGGTTGATCAATGAGCTTGGATTCTCCTATACCGCAATCCATCTCTTAGAATCACTTGCCAGCATTGAGAGCTTTGTTCAAGCTGCTACCACCTTGCCGGCTTGGGAGGCAGATGCCGCCCAAGCCTTACTGGCCGGTATGACCGTCGATCGCATCAAGGAAGAATACGCCCTTGATCAACGGCCCATCACCGCGGATCAAACCGCGGATGAAAAGCTCGTAGCTGGACTCGCTCACCCAGCCGCACAGATGGAGTTTATTCATGATCCCGATGCTGAAGCGCTCCAGGCCATACTAGAATCCGCGGACTTTAATGCTTGGCGGATTTTTGTTCACCCGCAACAGCGCACGATTATTACGGCCAACCACAAAGGTGCAGCCCGGGTAACCGGTGGAGCGGGAACGGGTAAAACAGTTGTATTGATTCACCGCGCCAAGCATCTGATGAAAAATGCTCCCGAGGCGCGTGTACTTATGACCACCTATACCAAGAGCTTGGCTGAATCCTTAAAGCTTAATATGAATATCCTCGACCCGCGCTTCCTCGAAGCTAGCGAACCTGGTGAGGCTGGGCTCTGGATTAGCGGAATTGACGCCCTCATCTCCTG
Organism: Corynebacterium sp. ES2775-CONJ; assembly: GCF_024814515.1. Classification (NCBI taxonomy): domain Bacteria; kingdom Bacillati; phylum Actinomycetota; class Actinomycetes; order Mycobacteriales; family Corynebacteriaceae; genus Corynebacterium; species Corynebacterium sp. ES2775-CONJ. Next base: position 20,911 of record NZ_JANUXT010000005.1, read on the forward strand.
GGTGATGAAGACCGCCTCTAACAACGAAGTTTACACCGCCATCAAAGCGGTCACCGGGCTCGAAGAGTACACCCGGCCTAGGCCCTTAGACAGCAAAAAGGAAGTCTCTCTGTGGGAGGATGCGCTGCTTCTTAATTCCGTTGATCTTCCTCATGGCGCTGGTATTCCTAGCTTCCTCTCCGCGGAATACGAAGCTATTATCCTGGGTCAAAATATCACTGAGATGTCGGCCTATCTCCGTGCTCCGAGGCAGGGCCGCGGAGTCGCGCTCAACCGCTCGCAACGCAAAGCTGTATGGAATATCATGGCTTCCTTCACTAAAAAGTGCATGACTGCTGGTCGCGTACCATTTACGCTTCTAGCGGCATTAGCAGCAGCGGTAGTCGAACAGCGCGGGGAGACTCTTTTCGATCACGCTCTCATTGACGAGGCTCAAGATTTCCACGCTGGGCACTGGCGTTTCTTGCGCGCCGTAACAGCTCCAGGGCCAAATGACATTTTCCTGGCCGAAGATTCGCACCAACGCATCTACGGCCAGCGGTTGTCCCTACGCCAGTTCGGAATTGAAACCCGCGGCCGCGCTACCAAGAAGCTTTCGTTGAACTATCGCACCACCAAGGAGAACTTGCACTACGCAGTGCAAGTTCTCGAAGGAGTAGACTCCGAAAATTGGATTGACTCCACCGACGATGTGGATTCACTGTCGGGCTACCACTCGCTGCGCTCTGGTCCGCTGCCTCTCGTGCGTCACGCTAAAACCGACAGTGAAGAGATTGATATCGTGGCCGCGCAGATCAAAAAATGGTGGGAAGAAGCTCCGGACGCCCACATCGGTGTGTTACTGCGCTCGAATTTTAAGGTTTCTCAGGTATCCACCGGCTTAGAAGGTCATGGTATCGCTTCCCAAAGTCAACTCACTGCTCGCAATAGCTCTGATACCAATACCGTTACTGTGATCACGATGCACAATGCCAAGGGTCTTGAATTCACCCACGTAATTCTCATGGGTGTTTCGCGCGACGCCGTTCCGCAGCACTTCCGGCTCGAAGGACTCAGCGATCAAGATAGGCACAGCCGCCTACTCCAGGAGCGGGCTCTGCTATATGTGGCAGCCTCCCGCGCTCGCGACGCGATGATGATTACCATGTCGGGCGAGCCCAGTGAACTGTTGCCGGAGACTTAGGACCTGGGTGGCATTACTGTCTACGTGAGGCTGCGAGGGGATTAAAATACCCTGTCAAATGGTGGTACCCCACCTTGGCTCGTAGTTGATAAGCACCTTGCATGCAACCTACGGTTACCTCGGGAATGACCTGGGACCAAGCTCAGGGAGACGAGAAGGACAAGTGTCCACGCTATATTGAGTGCCGAAGATCGATCCAGTCGCCTACATCGTTGAAATTACTCGACTATACCGATCTGCAATCAGCGGTGGCTTGGGCATAGGTGTCTGGGTCTCTTCTCAGGTGCGATGCTGGCCCCAGCAATTTGGATCATACGAGAGCAGTGTATCGCATAAGCTAATGCGTTCCGCACCCCAATAGAGTCCCCGGCCCGTATCAACTATCTCTTTAAGGTCGAACTTTCGCCGGCTCTACACGCTCGATTATAGAGTGCCCAGCACGGTCAGCAGTCCAGTAGTAGGACAGGTCACCAAAGGCCACCGTCTTAGCGCCCGCCTTGAGTTCGGGAACAAAGGAACTAGTGTGGATGGGCCGGCCTAGGATCATGTCCGGCGCACCTGCCGTGAGAGCGGGTTGCCACAGGTACTGGCCCTGGTTGTCCTTGAGCTTACGAATCGCCTTCACCGTGCTGTCGATGGTCAGCCCCACGGCGTTCTTGCGGTACGGGGCACGCAACGCATAGAACAAGTCAATGAGCTCGTCTGCGGTAATCGCGGTTTGGCCGGCAGCATTGAGGCCTTCTTCGGCTCCGCCGGTCTTGGCGAAAATACCGGTGGGCTTATTAGACCCATCCCCAACCAGGGACGCTTCTTCCTCCGCAGCGCCGATACGACGCCCAAACTCGCTGGCCAAATGCGCCTCGATATTGAACGCAGAGTCGTCCAGAAGCTCTTCGGAGACCTTGATGAAAGTGGCGAGCTTATAAGCACCCGAGGTGACCTGCTTGAACGCTTCATCAGACTCTTGGACTGCTGCGCCCTCATCGAGCCAGTCGGCCTTACCATTGGTGGCAACCACCGGAACCTTACGATCACCCGATGTGGTGGTAATCCGCTTAGCCAGGGAGCGAATAATGTTCTCCTCGTTGAGCACTTCTACGAGGGTGCGTTCGAACTCGTCCGGCACCAAATAGCCACCTTCAGCGTCAGTGCCTTTCTTTAAGACGTTGCGTACTTCGAAGGGGTTGATTGCCATGCGCATGTCGTTCCGAAAGTTCTCCCGATACTCATCCGTAGTACAGTAAGGCACCACCTTGTGAGGCTCAGGAGTGACAGTGCCCGGGGTCATAGCCAAGGGTGCGGCAACCGGCTTGGAGAGCCGGGCGTCGAGTTCAGTGGCGCGTTCAGCGCGCGCAATCTCGCGGCCGAGTGCTTCGATTTCGGCTTCCATAGGTTTCATCGTCTTCGGCGGTCAGAATGCCGTTGTTGGCGCTCTGGCGTTCTTCAAGGAAGGCTTTGATCTTCTCCCAGGTCTCGGCACGCCGGGTTCGCAGGTCGTTAATCATCGTTGTAGTCATGGTGTGTCCTTTAAAAACACGAAGGTGGGTATAAGAAAAGCCCTGGCGCATCGGGCGCTAGGGCTTCAAGTAATCGAGGGCGGATAATAGGTCAGCGCCCGTGCGACCAGCAGGCGGCGGGTCAGGCTCACTTACTGAAGGCGATACCTCTTGCTCCACGGGCTGGCCGGCGTTGATGGCATCCAGCAGGCTGTTGGTGACTGCACGCCTCGAGAACACCATCGCTGACATGCCCGCATCCGGCTGTGCGGCTGGAAACGAGCTACCGGGGCTGATGAGGCGTCTGCGAAGCCCTGCTCAATGGCTTTGCGAGCGTCCATCCAGGTTTCCGCATCCATCAACTCCGACAACTCCGCACGGTTCATGTCCGTCTTGAGCTCATAAGCATTGAGAATGCTTCCCTTGACTTCGGCGAGCATGTTGATTGCGCGGAGCATTCCCTCGCTATCGCCGATCGCGGCGGTCGTAGGGTTGTGAATCATCAACATCACCACCGGCGACATCAACACCTCACTACCCGCCATCGCAGTCACGAAGGCGGCGCTGGCGGCGAGGCCGTCGATTTTGACGGTGACGTGGCCTGGGTAATCCATGAGCATCGAATAAATCTCGGCAGCTGCGATCACATACCCACCAGGGCTGTTAATCCACACGATAATGTCACCGTTACCGCTCGTGAGTTCGTCGCAGAACTCAGCCGGTGTGGCCTCGCCTGCGAACCAGGACTCAGGCGCAATCGGACCACGCAGTTCAAGTACGCGCTTGCCATCCGAGGCGGTGGTGTAATCCCAAAAGCGCCTGGCATTATTCAGGGTTTTCGGTGTGGGGTCGGCTCGCGTTGTCGCCGTCATCTGCATCCTCCTTAGGGTCACTGTCGGGTTCATTAGGTTGTGTTTCTAGTTGACTGTCCCGCATTTGGAGATAGGTGTAGTAGCTACCGGCTTGGGATAGCGGGAGCGTGTTGCCGTTGACCAGATACAAGTTCCCGCCATCCTCGGTTGGAATCAAATCCAAGTTTTCGAGCTGGCGGATGTCGTTGGCACTCATCCACCTGTTCTGCCTAGCGACCACATACCCCTGCATCCGGCTCGCGTAATCCCCGCGCAGCAGGCCCTAAAGGTTGAAGGCGATTGAGTAGTGGTCGCGATCTGGGCCGGTGAGCGGTGTTTTGGTGAGGGCTTGTTCCCACCTGATGACCCAGGGGTCGAAGGTGGAATGCGGAAGATGCGGGCGATTTCGTTGATCCGGAACTTGCGGGTCTCTAAGAACTGCGCTTGCTCCGGGCTGATGCCGATCGGCGTGTATTTCATGCCCTCTTCGAGTACGGCGATCTTGCCGGCGTTCTCAGACCCGCCGAAGGTGGACTGCCATGACTCCCGCACCCTCGCTGGGTCACGAATCGTGCCCGGATGCTCGAGTACCCCACTAGGGGCGGCGCCGTTGGCGAAGAACCGTGCCCCGTATTCCTCACAAGCTAGTCCCATGCCGATCGCGTTCCCGGCCATCTGAATCGGGCTGTAACCAAGCAGCCCATCAGACTCGAGGCCAGGAATGTGGAGGACGTCGGCTGGGGATAAAACAACCACCGGCGGTTTACCGGTGGTCTGCGGGCGGTAGGTGTACCTGAGTAGACCGGTGTCTGGGTCTCGGTTCACCACCATCTGCGAAGGCAGCAACGGGTAAAGGCCGATGGCCTCACCTCGGCCATTGCGGATGACTTGGGCATAGGCGTTACCTCACGGCAGCAGGTGGGTCATGAGGGTTTCGCGGAATACGAAGGAGGTCATTTCCGCATTGGGCTCATCATGCAGCACCCGGTACAAGGGGTGCCCCACTGCCCGCTCGTTGCCGCCAGTTGTGCCTTCGCGCTGCTGATACAGGTGCAACGGCAAGGATGCGACGGCTTCGGCGAGGATGCAGACGCAGGCGTAGACAGCGGTCATCTGCATCGCCTAGCGCTCCGTCACTGTTTTAACCGAAGACGTAAGAGAAGCGAAAAACTCAGTGTTCATCAAAGACCACGAGTTGGACGCTGTGGGTGGGTCTGGTGGTTTGAGGCCGAGCCAGGATAGGAAGCCCATCAGATACTCCATTCGTGAAAAACAAATGTAGGGTGTGAGAACCTAGGTTAGGTTTCACACCCCACATGGATTGGTTGGTGTTTGCAGTCGCGGTACGCAGGCGAGTTATTTAGGCTTACGAGACCTAGCTGTAAGCAACTCTTATGCGACTGCTAATTATTTTTAGAACGCCGCCACTTAAGCGTCTGCGCCATATAAGTCAGACCGCAAACAGCGGAGCAGATCATCAAAGGTATGGCCACCCACCATCTTCCCGGCCAGGAGATACCTGCGGAAATAGATGATAGAAGTAGGCAGGAAATGCCGACCCAGAACAGGTTTTCGTTGAGGTCTTTTGACATTCTTATCACCAGCTCAGATCAGTCGCTAAAGCAACCGTCGACAACGCCATCAAAGGAGAAAATTCGAGAACAAGACTGGCTGCCTGTTCTCCGCTATTGATAGCAACAGCTTAACTGGCTTCTGCGATGGCCTTCGAACGGCTCAATTTTTTTCTCATTGCGAACAACCTTGTAAGCATTGATCGCTGTTTTAGCTGCCGCGCGTGCGCCGCCAGCCGCATTAATGACGGTCTTCAACTTGGCAACTTTCGAAAACACGAACACGTTTGCGACGAGGGCCTTGATGATGCCCCATGCGCACGCACCTACACTCGCTCGAGGTTGTCCAACAAATTGAAGCTTCCCGCTCTTCCACTGCTCAAAAGACTCCTCGTCCTTCAGCGCGCTGTCGAGAATCGACTCGATGAGGCTAAAAGCCATTTCAAGTTCAGTCTCATTTAGCTCGCCGGCATATTCGAGGCTAGAGACCTGCGTAATTTGATTTCCCGTCGTGGGCGCTTCTGCAGCAACGGCGAAACCTGCGGTCGTGATAGACAGTGCACAAGCGTTAGCCACTGCGGTGATCGAGTAGAAGGTACTCCTCGTGAATTTCATAACATTTCTCCTTGCGTTTCGTTCCAGAATTCTGGTGATTCCTGGGGAGATTCATGTCCGGCAACTCCTAAGCCGACAAAACAAGTGCCTCAGCGACGAGAACCACTGTTTTGCGTAAGGCGCTTCTTTCTGTTCTTACTACGTGGAGCGAGCAATAATGAATCACTCTCAACCATAAAGTTGTATGGAACGTCATGCTATCCGGATTTGACTGATACAAATTTCCTAGAGCATAAGTAGCCCACGACTGTCATAGACCGACTCACTGGCTGGGCCTGCGCCGCATCTGATAGCGCGGTCGAGTCCCATGATGGTGGCCACCACGCCGTCAATCTTCTCGGTGCTCTATTTCTTTGTCGGTTTTGATGTTCCCAGCTGGGTCGTGTCGGATGAAAATGTTGTCCATCATCCAGCGCAGCACCGGGCGACCATCATGGGCCATTTTGCCCTCCAACACGAGCTTCGTCAGTTCTTTGGTTGGTGGGCTCATGTCCTTAAAGCCTTGCCCAAAAGAGACGACGGTTAAGCCCATGTGGTCGAAGTTTTGGGTCATTTGGACTGCGCCGCACCTGTCGAAAGCTACTTCCCGCAGGTCATACTCCTCACTAAGCTGCTCGATATGTTGTTCGATTGCATCGTAGTAAACCACGTTGCCTTCGGTGAGGTTTAAGTGGCCTTGGCATTCCCACAGGTCGTAGGGCACGCGGTCTTTGAGGTCATGTTTATCAATATAGTCTTCGGGTATCCAAAAGTGTGGGACTACGAAATAAGGCTCATCAGTCTCGGTGGGTGGGGAGACTTAAACGAATGCCGTAATATCGGTCGTGGATGAAAGGTCTAGGCCACCGTAGCAGACCCTACCTTTGAGCTGCTCTACAGTGAAGGGGCGTTAGCACGCGTCCCAGGCTGCCATGGGCATCCATCGCTCGGATTGTTTGACCCACTGGTTCAAACGTAGCTGACGGAAAGAGTTTTCCTCAGCCGGATTCTGCCTGGCGTTTTGACAGGCTGCTCGTACTTTGTCGATGCCGACCGTGATGCCAAGCTCGGATTGGCTCGTGCCCGTACGTCCTCATCGGTCCAGTCGTCATCCTGGGCTGCCCCGTATATGACCGGATAGAAGGTCGGGTCAATCTTGCGGCCCTCAAGGATGTCCCTAGCTTATTAGTGTGTCTCGTAGTACATGCTGGTGGTGTCGGACCCGGCTGTGGTGATGAGAAAAGTAGAGAGGCTGGGTGCGTGCATCCCCACTGCCTTTGGTCATTACGTTGAATAGGCGGCGGTCGGGCTTGCGGCACCAAGTATGGAAGATGTTTTATGTTCTTCGTTCTTGAGCCCTTAAGTTTCTCAGCCGCTGAGGGTGACCGGTCCCACTCAGGATGGGAGACCTTGTTCCCAACTTCGAGTTCGCCCATTCTATTGATGGGGTCACCACCATACTGCTAAGCGGTTAGGCGTACTGTGAAACGTTTAGGCATACTGCAAAACGACTAGTGCCTCAGCCACCCCAAAACTAGATGAACTCACCGCCCTCAGACCACCCTCAGCCGCAAAAGCGCCCTGTCACACGCACTACGTGCCGGGTACGAAAAGCCGGACACTCACTTTCACGCAATATCAAGGGAAAACAGGCCACCCGGCCAGCGCCAGCCCAACAACAGCATGTATCCGTTTGGACTGGATAATGGAGCCGCCTGTGGGAATCGAACCCACGACCTTTTCATTACGAGTGAAACGCTCTACCGACTGAGCTAAGGCGGCGCAAACGAGCTCTCTTCCACAACGGGAAGTAGCTCTTAGTCCACGCGGTGATTCTACATGATAACTGTGCAGATTTTCCAAATCGCTTATTAGCTCACCTTGGCAGCGATCCTCAGTCGCCCCACCATCGCATCCAGCGCAGCCTCGGGGCGCACATTGAAGCTAAAAGCCTCACGGCATTTCTGGATTCCATCGAGCGAAGCGATCAGCCCTTCAACTCCAATGGCGGAAAGCTCTCTAGCAAGCCCTTCCATATCGGGGTGGATGGGATCGATGGGGGACTGAGAGGCGATCATTAAAGCGTCGCGGTAAAGACCCATGAGATCTACTAGTTGCATATCCAGCACATCGCGAATGGCGCGCGTTTCACGCTTCTTTTGTTTTGCTTCAAGTTCCTTGATGTGGGAGGCTGCGCCCCCGAGTGCTTTGTGCGCCCCTTTTCCTTTGGCTCCCATACCAAGGGCGAGCCGCAGTTTATCAATCTCGCGCTCGTTTTCGGGCGCGAGGTTATCTATGGCAAATTTTTTCGCGCTTTTTACGATATCAGTCACTGCTTGGAAAGCTTGATCCCCGTGGCCTATGAGTTCGGCGAGGTTGAGGATCGCGTATCTGCGTTCTCTGGTTTTTTCGTCCCGGGCTAAGTGTCTGGCGCGACCAATATGGTGGCCACTGGCTGCCGCGGCGAGGTGCGCGACCTCGGTAGGGATGCCGTCTCGTATGAGAATCGCAGCCACTTCATCGCGGGTGGGCTGGGGGACGTAGATATGCCGCGAGCGGGAGAAGAGGGTGGGAATAATATCGTCAGGCGACGGTGCGCATAAAATGATGACGGTACGAGCGGGTGGTTCTTCGACAGTTTTGAGCAGCGCGTTGGCGGATTGTTCGGTCAGCCGGTCGGCGTCGTCAAGAATCACAATACGCCACCGCCCCACGGTGGGAAGCCCTGCTGCTGGTTCGATGACCTCGCGGCGCATCATCTCCACACCAATGGAGAGTTCACGCGGGATAATATGGACAACATCGGTGTGGGCGTCGCGCCCCACTTTTGTACACGCTTCGCAGCGGCCACAACCTGGTACGGGACCGGTGCATTCGAGAGCGGCGGCAAAAGCGAGGGCTGCAACCGAACGCCCCGAGCCCGGTGGGCCGGTAAATAGCCACGCATGGGTCATGGCACTAGAGGCGGAACCTGCACGTGCGGCTGCTGCAGCACGGCGTAGTTCCTCAGCAACGCGTGCATTAATGCCGAGTTGATTAAAGATATCGGGTACTGAAGAGTCGGTCACGCTTCCCAGCGTATTAGCATTATCAACTTTTCGTTGGGTGCCACGGGTTCAAGGCGGTTAAAGTTAGGGCCATGGAAAAAATGTGGGGATTCGTGTCCTGGCTGGCCAAGACTTCGTGGCCCCTATATACGGCCACGATCATTAGTTCGAACCTGTTAGCCGCTATAGGCATTATGGCTTTTGTTAATGTGCTGCTGCCGGTGGATAGTTTCGATATTTTAGCCCAGGCTCCACACATGGAACCCATTGGGTCTTTGCTGCTAATCACGGCGGTCACCACAGGAACGATCGCGACCTTTATCCTCTTCCGCCCCATCTTTGACTGGCAGCGTGATCCGGATCGCCACGATCCAAATATGGTACGCAATCTAGTCATGCGCATACCCTTTTATCAAACTGCTATTTGTGTGCTTTTTTGGGCGCTAGGAACGGCGATCATGGGCTTTTTCTCCGCCCGCACCTCCCCCAAATTAGCTGTCGTCTTAGTAGTTTCCATGCTGTTTACCACGCTCATGGCGGCGATGTTTACCTACCTGGAATCGGAACGGATCGTGCGCCCGATTGCGGCAGCAGCCATGGCACGTCGTTTTGAAGATTCCACACTGGAACCGCCGATTAAATTCCGTTTACGATTGACGTGGGCACTTACTTCTGCGATCCCTATATTGGGAATTCTATTGCTTTTAGTAGGCCACCGTTATGGGTATTTCCTGGGGCGCTTGGATGCTCTTATTCCAGCGATTGCAGCTTTGGCTATTGCGGCATTAACAGCCGGATTTTTGGGAACCACGTTGGTTATCATGAGCGTGGTGGATCCAATTGTGGAACTCAAAGCCGCTATTAATAAGGTGCGCCACGGAGATACGGATGTTCAAGTAGATATTTATGATGGCTCCGAAATCGGTTCCTTACAGGCGGGCTTTAACGAAATGATGCGGGGGCTCAAAGAACGTCAACGAGTCCGCGATATTTTTGGCCGCTATGTTGGTATTGAGGTAGCCAGACGCGCTTTGGAGGAGCGGCCGGAATTAGGTGGAGAGAATCGCGAAGTGGCGGTGCTTTTTGTCGACGTTATCGGTTCGACAACCTTTGCGGTAGATAATGATCCCCAAGAGGTCGTTGAGGAATTAAATCGATTCTTCGAACATGTGGTTGAGGTGGTGCACCGCAATAAGGGGTTTATCAATAAATTTCAGGGCGACGCTGCACTCGCGGTCTTTGGAGCGCCCTTGGCCTTATCGGATTATGCTGGTCACGCTTTGCAAGCGGCTCGAGAACTGCGTCAAGGTTTAAAAGGGATGCGACTCGAGGCTGGTATTGGGGTGACGGCTGGAACCGTAGTGGCCGGCCATATTGGAGGTCAGAACCGTTTTGAATACACCGTTATCGGCGATGCTGTTAACGCGGCGGCACGCCTAACGGAGATTGCCAAGGATACCCCTGGAGCGGTTATTACCAACGCGGCAACTTTAAGATTAGCCAATGAAGCTGAGCAGGCGCGGTGGACCTTAATGAAATCGGTGGAGTTGCGCGGGCGCAATGCCATGACGCAATTAGCACGCCCAATTAGGCCGACATTGGCTGACCGATCCTAGTTGCGGGTGACCTCGTTATACCGACTCGCAATACCTACTTCTTACAATCATGAGATAGTAGGGTTTGTCACATTTTTCAGCAAAGAGTTTACAGTGTTCTCGCCGCGGATATATTTCTAAACACCCTCCAAGCACTGCCGAAGGCTCAATCTCGTCGCTGCCGATTAACCCGTTGTCCTTATATCTGTGAATGTATACACAAATAGACAATCTGATAGGTATAGCTTAGGATTTTCGATATCAATCGCCGATTTTGGGGCTTATTTTCGCAAGAAGATGGAGGTCGCTCCGAGATTTACTAGCACCGTTTTTGCTCGCGTCTTGGTGTCAGCACTTTCCTTTGCAGCTACGAAATTGGAGATTGTTTTCTCAACAGTTTCCACACCCTCACTTCAGGTAGCAGAAAGGCGGACGCGTGTCTCTTACTCATACACAGACCTCTCGTGATGTCCGCGAATTAACAATTCGCTCCATCATTCTCGGTGGTCTTATAACTCTCATTTTTACTGCGGCCAATGTTTATTTAGGCCTCAAGGTTGGTATTACTTTCGCTACCTCTATCCCAGCTGCCGTCATCTCCATGGCTGTGCTGCGCCGATTCGCCGATCACTCGGTGGTAGAAAATAATATTGTCCAGACTATCGCTTCCGCAGCAGGCACGCTCTCGGCCATTATCTTCGTCCTCCCTGGTTTAGTCATGATCGGTTTCTGGTCTGGATTCCCTTATTTCACCACCGCCGCTGTATGCGCCCTCGGCGGCACGTTAGGCGTGATGTACTCCATTCCTTTGCGCCGCGCTCTCGTTACCGGCTCAGACCTGCCGTATCCCGAAGGAGTGGCGGCCGCTGAGGTGCTCAAGGTTGGCGATAGCAGCGCCGATGGATCGGCTGCAGCTGAAAACCAGCAGGGATTGAAAGTAATCATCGCCGGCGGTTTGGCCTCGGCAGGATTTGCTCTCTTAGCAGCCATGAAAGCAGTTGTTGGTGGGGTTTCCTATCCTTTTAGGGTTTTTGCTGGCGGCACCATGATCGGCGGTTCCTTTTCGCTAGCCCTTATCGGCGTGGGCCACCTAGTGGGTGTTGGTGTAGGTGTGGCCATGATTGCGGGGCTCCTGATTTCTTATGGCGTCCTTTTGCCATATTTCTCGGCCGCAAGTATAACCTCCGGCACAGAGCTTGCCACCGCTGTGAGCACCACCTTTGGTACCGAAGTGCGCTTTATTGGTGCTGGCACCATGGCAGTAGCCGCGGTGTGGACACTCGCTAAAATCATCGGCCCCATCATTAAAGGCATCAAGGAATCCATCTCCTCCTCTCAGCTGCGGCATAGTGGCCAGGAGGTGCCTATTACTGAGCGCGATATTCCTTTTAAGATCGTTGTTGGCGTTATTTTAGCTTCGATGCTGCCCATCGGTGCTCTTTTATATCTCTTCGTTAATGTCACCGAGATCGCCCATCACACCACCACCCTGGTGCTGCTGAGTATTCTCTTCGTCCTGCTCATCGGATTGCTGGTGGCTTCGGTCTGCGGGTATATGGCGGGTCTGATCGGTGCCTCCAACTCCCCTATCTCGGGCGTCGGTATCATCGTGGTTTTGGCTGCTGCGCTGCTCATTAAGGCCGTAACCGGCGATGAGGCTGATAGTAATGCGCTCGCGCTGGTGGCCTATACGCTCTTTACATCCGCTGTGGTCTTTGGCATGGCTACGATTGCCAACGACAATTTGCAAGACCTCAAGACCGGCCAACTCGTCGGCGCTACCCCCTGGAAGCAGCAGGTAGCCCTAGTAATCGGTGTGCTGTTCGGCTCTTTGGTAATCCCCCTTGTGCTCGAGCTTATGCTCTCTGGCTTCGGCTTTGTGGGTATGGAAGGTGCGGGGGAGAATGCCCTCGCCGCACCCCAAGCTTCCCTCTTATCGTCGGTTGCCAACGGAATCTTAGGTAGCTCCCTTGACTGGTCACGGATCGGTCTGGGTGCCCTAATCGGTGTCGTTGTCATTATTATCGACGAGACTTTGCGGAAAACTACTCAGGCCCGCTATACCCTCCCCCCACTAGCTGTGGGTATGGGCATGTACCTCCCAATCGCCTTGACGCTGATTATTCCAATTGGCGCCTTCTTGGGTCGTGCTTATAACCACTGGGCCGATAAACAAAATAATCCTGAGTTCTCCAAACGCATGGGTACTCTTCTGGCCACGGGACTTATTGTGGGCGAATCCCTCTTTGGTGTCCTTAATGCGGGCATCATTGGCGCCACTGGCTCCGAGGAGCCTCTGGCCCTCTTCGACTTCGGCGAGGCCACCAAGCTCATCGGTATTATCGTCTTCGCTGGCCTTGTAGCGGGCTTGTACCGCCATGTAAAGATGCTCAGTTCGAAAGTTTAAAGCGATAAAAATCCCCCTCAAGAACACTGCGGGTACCTTGAGGGGGATTTTTTATGCCTGCGTCTTCTTTGTCATCCATAGGCTGCCCAGCGCAGCAAGGTTAAACCCGATCAAGACACCAATCGCGAGAATAACAGCAGCCTGCGATCCAGAGTTTCCAAGTGCTACCAGCGCAGCCGTGGGATAGTGTACTGGGAATAGCGCACTCAGTGCCATCCAGGTACTGTGAGTTTCGTTGATAGCGGCGAGATGCCAGGCCCAGCCCACCACAGCGATCTGCCCGACTGCTATAACCAGGCTCAGAATCTGGGCCACAACGTCGCTAAAGTGACGGGATAGCACCATCCCAGCCATCATTGATGCCAGGGAAACGAGGCCGAGGATGAGCGCGACCATCGCACTATCTCCCACGGAGGCTCCGGTCGTGAGAATATGGAACGAAATGGCTCCGACAAGAGAAATCAGAACTGTAGTTAAGGCCATTATCACCCTATGATTGCGGCTGGCAAGCGCGGAGCCGAGCAGGATGAGCGCTGCGATTAGAAAACCATACATGGGGGCTAGGGCTTTGGTAATACCCTGCTCCTCTGCCTGCTCAGTTCCTACTGGGGCAATAGGCATAGCGCGTTGTACGGCTCCTATGCGATCTTTGGTTAGATTGGCCATATCATTAATCCGAGCGGCCCCGCCCTTTAGCTGCTCGACTGCTTGGAGGGCTTCACCTGCCCCATTTTCTAACTGGACGAGCCCATCGGCTAATTCCTTGGAGCCCTTGGTGGCGGTATAGACGCCGTCATGATAGGCAAATCCTGGGGCAGCTAGCTGATTAGCTACCTCTCGCGATCCGTCGCGCAATTTTTCCAACTGACCTTTGAGAGCTGGGTCAATCTGGAAAGTCATGGCGCGCTCTCGAAGGTCTTTGAGGTTGCCTTTTAAAGCTATTACTTCAGGATCCTTCGAGTCCTCGATTTGGGCTAGATAGTTATCGAGGGCGCTAATGATTTGCCCGCGCACTACTTCAAAGCCGACCACCTGGTTCACGGCCTGTTCCACACCATTAGCAACGTCGGTGGCCCCAGCGCCAAGGCTACCGGTGGCATTTTGCAATTCCACCAAACCTTGGCTCAGCTGTTGGGAGCCTTCCCGTGCGCGGCGAATTGGATCCTCTATATCCGCGGTGGCGCCGTCAATCGCTGCGGTGGCATCGACGAGTTCTTTCGTGCCGCCTATCAGGAAGCCGGCCTGGGAGTTTGCTTCGCCTGCCGCTCGTCGGGCTTGGATAAGAGCCGAATCGTCGACGGCTTGCGGGGCTCCTGATTTTTCCTCACCCCGCGACCACGAATCAGCAGGGTCAATGCCCTGGAGGACGGTAAAGATCGCTCCGACCACGAGGGGGAGGCTTAAGAGGAGGATAGCGATAATACGCTGGAGGGTTTGTGAGATACGACGCTGGCTCATAGTTCTCTACGGTATCGGGGGCAGCGCAGGTGGTGGCTAAGGCACACCGTCCATCCTACTGAAAGATCTACTCAAGAATTATTTACGATCAACTGAGAACCCCCGAGTAACTCCCGCAAGATCCATCTATCAAGCTCTGTTACGTTCATTACACTTTAGAGTATTAAGGCGTGTGGGTCACTAGTAGTTTGATTCACAAAAATAGCGCACTAGCACGACCTTTAGGGCACTCTGGTAAGGTTTACACGGTTGGTAAATAGTCCCTTCAAGTTAATGAAAGCAGGCACCCTGATATAAGAGCACCGCACGGCCGATAGATGATGTGCTATACCGCAATCGTTTCTCTAGGTGGATGAATAATTGCGGCGACAGTGCGCTTCGGCCGCGAGATCTTAGAAGGGGGTGTCAACTCCTTGGTACCTTGGTGTACCTTGGGGGTGAGATTTAAGCCTCGTGTCTTTAATTGTTATTCCACTACTGTCGGCGTTAGGCGTTGCCGCGGCACCTGTGTTGGTGAGGATACTCGACCGCCGTGCCGGCTGGCCGCTCGCTGCCCTTTTTATTGCGGCAGCAGCGCTTTTGGTACCGCACCTCGATGCCATCTTCTCCGGTAACGCCCTCGAATATAGTTATACTTGGATTCCCAATCTTTTGGGTTCCGGCATTGATATTAACCTAGCGTTGCGAGCTGATTCCCTTAGCGTTTTCTTCGCACTGCTTGCGCTGTGCATCGGTGCAGTCGTCTTCATTTATTCATCTGGATACCTTTCTAATGGTGAAGGCAACACCAGCTTCTACACCATCATGACAGCGTTTATGACCTCGATCTTGCTGCTGGTATTCGCCAATGATGCGTTTGTGTTATTTATCGCTTGGGAATTAGTGTCCCTAGCCTCCTTCATGCTGATCGCCCGCTCCGGCGGCGCCGGTGGCGAGAAGGGCTCCCAGCGCACCCTGATTCTTACCTTTATCGGTGGGCTCACCCTGCTAGTAGCCATGGCCATCGCCGCAACTCAAGCCGGAACCACATCGATCTCAGGTATTTTGGCTTCTCCCTTCTGGGCGGAAAAGCCGACGATGACCATGGTATTGGCGGTGCTTATTGCGATTTCTGCTTTTACAAAATCCGCTCAGCTCCCCTTCCACTTCTGGCTTCCGGAAGCTATGGCCGCAGCTACTCCTGTTTCGGCATTTCTTCACGCGGCAGCTGTGGTTAAGGCCGGCATTTACGTTCTGATGCGTTTTTCTGCGGTATTCCATGAGGTTCTTATGTGGAATTATCTGCTCATTATCGTCGGTATGACCACGGCCGTTGTGTCCTCGTTCTTTGCTATTCAAAAGACGGACCTGAAGAAGCTTACGGCCTATTCCACGGTCTCCCACCTCGGCTGGATTGTAGCCACAATCGGTGTAGGTACACCCTTTGCTTTGGCTGCGGCTTTGGTGCACACCTTGGCGCACGCGCTGTTCAAGTCTTCCCTTTTTATGCTCATTGGCGTGGTAGACCACCAGACGGGAACCCGCGATTCCCAGCGTCTCGGCTCCTGTTGGCGCAATCTGCCCTTTACATTCACCTCAGTGGTGATTGCTGCGAGCTCCATGGCTGCTCTTCCTCCGACCTTCGGCTTTATCTCAAAAGAAGGCATGTTGGCAGCCTTTGAAGAAGCACCCTTTGCAAACTGGGGAGTCGTACTGCTTCTCATCGCTGCCGCCATCGGCGCATTCTTCACCTTTACTTATTCCGCACGCATTGTCTTCGATGGCTTCATCGATGGCGAGCGAGATATGAGCGCGGTCAAAGAAGCAAAGCTTTCCCTATGGCTACCAGCGGCTCTCCCCGGCCTGCTCTCTCTACCTCTCGTAGTAGTCGTAGCAGCTCTCGATCGTCCGATCGCCGCCGCGGTAGGTACTATTAGCACCGCCCCTGACCTGCATTTAAGCCTGTGGCACGGGATTAATATCCCGCTGATCATCTCCATCGTGGTTCTAGTGGCGAGCTTCATCGGCGTGTACTACCGTCACGCAATCTGGGCGCTTATGACGCACCGCGAAAGCCTGCCATTTAGCGGCAATGATCTGCTGCAACGATTTAATCAAGGGGCCAGCACCGTGGGCAAAATCTTTGGCACCATGGCTGATCGTCTCTCCCCGGCGCGGCATTTGGCCTATGTCTTTGGCCTCATCATTCTCTTGGGCTCGGCAGTAACGATTCAGGGACTCATCAATGGCGGTATCGATTCGGTGGCTCTTCGTCCTCGTATTGAGGGCACCGATTCGCTGATTGATCTCATACCTTTGTTCATTATTGCCCTCAGCTTACTGGGATTGGTGCGGACCCGCCTGCGTCTTACTGCGGTCCTCCTCGTGGGTACCGCCGGTATTGGTGTGACCTTCCAGATGCTCATGCTTGGTGCCCCAGATGTGGCTCTTACCCAGTTCCTAGTTGAGGCACTGACCATTGTGATCATGATGTTGGTTATCCGGCAGCAGCCGGATAAATTCCATCCAACGAAGAAGCGTCGGCAAGTATTCGGAGCCCCCATTGCTATCGCCATGGGCATCATGACCTTCTTGGGTTCCTATATGCTTTTGGGCCGGCACGAGCGCAGCGAAATCGGCCTCTGGTATCTCAACGAAGCTCCCGGGATCACCGGCGGCGATAATGTTGTCAATACCATCTTGGTGGAGTTCCGTGCTCTCGATACCTTAGGAGAACTATCGGTATTAGGCATGGCTGCGGTTGTAATCGCCGCAGTTGTGACGTCGATGCCGCGCTACCCCTTCTACCCCGGTACCCACCCTGCGCCTTTCCGCCAGGCAACCGTGAACTCCATTCCACTGCGCACCCTGCTGAAGGTTTTGGTTCCGGTGCTCTTGATCGTGAGTGTGCTCATTTTCTGGCGCGGACACAACCAACCTGGTGGTGGCTTTATTGCTGCCTTAGTGGCTGGCTGTGCCATGATGCTCATCTATATCAGCTATGCCCACGATCACCGTATTTTCCCTGTAGCTATGCCTGTGTATCTCACCGCATCGGGTGTGATTACCGCGGTTGTGGCAGGCTTTATTGGCCTTAGCCATGGTTCTTTCCTCTACGCCATTCACGGCCATATCGGCGATCAGCACCTCACCACGGCGCTCATTTTCGACGTCGGAGTGTACCTTGCGGTGATCGGCATGCTGTCTATGGCTATTAATGCCCTGGGAGGCTATTTGCGCCCGGGCATGGAATACCAAGAATTGAATTTCACGCGTGAGAAATCCCCTCTCTGGCAGCCCATGAAGGTTCCAGATTCCTTCCGTGATTTCGATCCTGAAGATCGCCACGCTGAAGAGGCTCCGGAACAGCACCGTATCGAAGAAGCAGCGCGCCGGGAGGCGGCTGCCTTGCAAGCTGATACGGATATGCACCAGGATGCCATTAACCAAGACGCCATCAACTCGGAAGAAGGGAAGCAGTAGTGATTCTCTCAGCTACCATCGCCATCCTTGCCGCAGGTGGTGTCTACCTGGTCCTGCAGCGCGGCATGTTGCGCATCATCTTGGGCATGACGCTTTTTAGCCATGCCACTAACCTGCTCATCGTCTCGGCTGGCGTGACTGCGTGGCGCGGGGAACCATTCCCGTCGATCACCGATCTCAGCGCCGCCGCTGACCCTCTCCCCCAGGCTTTTGTGCTCACGGCTATCGTGATCGCCATGGCCACCACCACCTTCATGCTCACTCTTGCTGGCGTGGGCCGCACGGATGATACCGAGGCCGAGATGATTAGCGACGAGGATTCGCCGCTGCAAACTCTCGGTCGTTCCACGACCACCGCTGAGGTGGCCGCCCACGAGGCGCATCAGGCAACTCGCCGCCGCGCCCCTTATCGCAGCCCCAAGAGCGCGAAGGGAGAAGATTTTTAATGGAATACGCGTATACTCTCCCACTCTTTGTGGGTATCCCCCTATTATTCGTCGGTCTGGCCGCGGTTATCCCGTGGCGCTTAGTCCGCGATGCTCTTATGCTCATCGTGCCTGTGGGCACCGGCCTAGCCGGATTGTGGCTTTATGCGCTGACCGCTAGCCACGGCGTGATCGCGCATTCTGTGGGCCTTTATATTGGCGGCGTAGCCATCCCATTTGTGGGTGATCAATTCTCTGCCCTGATGATTGTCACCACCTCCATTGTGGCGTTTGTAGCCAACTGGTTCTCGATTGTGGTTGGTGAAACTCGGGCTCGATTCTTTAATGCACTGTCTCTCATGCTGCTCACAGGAGTGATGGGTGCCCTTTTGACCGCAGATCTCTTCAACTTCTTCGTGTTCATCGAAGTCATGCTGCTGCCCTCCTATGGTCTGCTCGCCATGACTGGCACCTGGGCACGCCTGTCAGCGGGGCGCACATTCGTCCTAGTGAACTTAGCAACCTCTACCATCCTGCTCGCCGGCGTGGCAGTGGTTTATGGCGTTGTGGGCACAGTCAATATAGCCGCCCTCCGTGGTGTGGCAGCCGGTCATGGTCCTGCCACCGTAGCCATGGGTATCGTTGTCATCGCTTTGGTGGTCAAGGCTGGTATCTTCCCTGTTCACACATGGTTGCCGCGTACCTATCCCGCTACCTCTGCGGGCGTGATGGCGCTCTTCTCCGGTCTGCATACCAAGGTGGCTGTCTATGCCCTCTTCCGGATATATACCGTGATCTTCGATCTCGATCAGCGTTGGGCCACTCTCATCATTGTGGTCGCTGTTGCCAGCATGGTGGTGGGTTCATTCTCTGGTTTGGCGGAGAATACCATGCGCCGAGTGCTGTCCTATCAGATGGTTAATGGAATGCCTTTTATCTTGGTCACTCTCGCCTTTAGCGCTGGCCAAGCACGCATAGCCCTTGCTGCGGGCATTCTGTATATGGTGCACCATATGATCACTTTGGGCTCGCTGATTTTGACTGCAGGAGCTATTGAGGAAACGTATGGCAATAACTCCTTGCGCAAGCTCTCTGGCATTATGCACCGCGATCCACTGGTGGCCGCGGTCTTCGCAGCAGGCGCGTTTTCGGTTGTTGGCTTCCCTCCTTTCTCCGGTGTGTGGGGCAAACTCTATATCATGATCGCTGTGGCTCAAGCTGGTTCGGTTGCCGCATGGATCGTTCTCGCGGTGATGGTGATCGCCTCCTTCGCTGCTTTCCTGGCCATGCTGCGCGTGTGGCGCAAGGTCTTTTGGGGTGGGGTTATGAATAAATCCCGTATTCCTTCAACGTTGCGCGTACCTTTTAGGCGTATTGCTCCTGCGATGTCGATGATGGTGATCTCCTTGGCCATGTTCATTTTCGCCGGCCCTCTCGTGGGCGCGATCCACGATGCGGCCGCGCAACTTCTCGATACTGAGGCTTATGCCCAGGCGGTACTGATCAGCGATAAGGGTGCCCCGGTTGCGGTCGCCTCCGATTCCTTTGTGCAGGCAGGACGGTAAAGATATGAATGCTTTTATTTATATTCCGTGGCTATTATGGCAGCTGGTGCTGGCCACTTCGGTGGTGATTTGGGATACCCTGACTGGAAGTAAAAAGGTAGATCCCTGCGTGGTCTATTATCCGTTGCGGGTCACGAAGGACTGGGAGATTACGGCCTTTGCCTGCTCCATCACGATCACTCCCGCAACGATGAGTATCACGCTAATCGACGAAGATCCCGACCAAGTAACCGGCCCCCGTCACCTCATGGTGCACGCCGTTTATGGCTCGGATCCTCGCGCCGTTTTGCGCGATCTCGCTCATATGGAGGAGAAGCTGTCGCCGAAGGTGAAGAATCTTCCCCTCGATCTTGAATCCGCCGAGGTGGAATATCCCGCCCCCGTCCCCGTAAAGCAGGTGTAACTCACCGATGTTTTTCTATCTCGCTGTTGCTTCCTCCGTCCTTATGATTCTTTCCATCATGGTTGCGCTGGTGGCTATGTTGAGCACCGCCAACGAGTTCTCTCGCGCGGTGATCTCCGATGTGGTCTTCTATGGAATGATCGGGCTTTACTTGGTGTGGACGATGTTCCATGACACCCAGATCGCCTATGAAGTAGTAATGCTGGCCGCCCTTGCTGGCGGTGTTCTCCCCACGATGTCTGTGGCTCGTATTATCGCAAAGGGGCGTCGTTAAACCATGATTATTGAAACTATTGCCGGCATCTTGGTGCTCATCTCAGGGCTCTTAATGTTTATCACTGCCGTTGCTCTCTGGCGCAAGCGCTACGACCCCATGACTGCTGCCAACCTTTTTTCCACTGGAATTAATATTGGTCTCCCGCTCTTGATCATTGCGAAACTGATGGTGAATTTCTACCGTGAAGGTTTTGTTTTCGGCGATCTTGTCCGTGGGATCCTAGCTATTATTGCCATCCTAGTTGTGGTGGCGGTGGGCTCCTTCATTATGGGCCGTAGCTTGTATCAAACTGCCACCGAAGATTCATAGTAATCGTCCACCATGACCCGCCTCAGCTATATGGGGCGGGTTTTTTCTTGTCATCCCTTAGTCATACGGGAGCTGACAATCCGCCACACAGGATCGCAAGGGGAAGCAACTATGGAGAGACTCTCATCCTGGCGACTACCTTCTGATTATGCGGGCATTTTTCTGTTATTACCACTAGGTTTATACGCAGCTTGCGTTGCAATTTGGCCTACCGATCTCCGCATGAGGCCCTGATCCTCCCCCCGTTACCTTAGGGAGTCGCTGCCGTTCCTATCCGCTTAAGCGACGGAAGAAAACCTCTCGATGCTTTTGACACCCTCTCCCTTATGGTGGAGCTTAGGGCCGACGATCCAGCGCGTCTGATATACCGGCTCCTTTTATCTCCAGCATCACGGTGCCCTCACGGCCTAGCGCATCTACACCCTCAATGTCTGGGACTATCCAAGAATACTCACGAATCTGAAAGCAGGGTTCTTTTATGGCTGCGGCGCTTATCCTTTATTTGTATTGCATACAACCTTCTTTTCAGTGATGCTCACCAAGCACGTCCATTACGGGTCCGCCCTCTTTCGGCCTTTCACTTCTGCTTGTTTCATGTAAAAGTGAAGGACACTAATTCTCTCTATGTAACAGGCTGAAATCCTCAAATATTCTTCGCCTACTAGAATTAAATAATAGGTCTACCCTCCTCCCGTATAGCACGACGCAGACTCATTCTTTACGTATCCTCATCAGACTTGTGGAATACCAGGGGTGCAGAGCTTTTCGTGCCAAGCTGCGTTCTACGACTCCTCTACTTTTCTACGATCTCGTGAGAATAGCAGCTTCTACTGTTATTAAGAGTCCTCTCTCTCGGCATCTAATAGCCCACCTGCCACAGTGTTAGAATTAATATTATGACCACCCCAGCTCCCACCGATGAGGAGATTACCGATCTCGCTCTGCAAGCAGGCCGGGGAGATCGGGAAGCGCTAAATTCCTTTATCAAAGCCACCCAAGGCGATATTTGGGAACTCCTCGCGCATCTGGGAGGCCGAGAAAACGCCGATGATCTCACCCAAGAGACCTATCTTCGAGTAATGGGGGCGCTACCCCGCTTTGCAGCTAGGTCCTCAGCTCGGACGTGGTTACTTTCCCTGGCTAGGCGGGTGTGGATCGATAGTATTCGGCATGAGACTTCACGGCCCATATCTGCAGATACCAGCCCTGAGCATGTCCACCCTAGACCTCCTAGTGATTGGTCAGAGTGGGTTGATACCCGTCTTCTTATAGAACAACTGCCAGCTGAGCGCAGGGAGGCGCTCATACTTACCCAAGTCTTGGGCTATTCCTATGAAGAGGCAGCTCATATTACCGGCGTACGCATTGGCACCATCCGTTCTCGGGTGGCTCGAGCACGCGCGGATATGATTCAAGCAGCTGGTCGGGGGTGCGTAAAGGAGTGGGGAACATAGACGAAAACCGGTGCGCACCACAAGCTACGCACCGGTTGTGATCTTGAGCGATTATTTCACTGGTTACTTCAGCGATTATTTCTTGGTAGCGAAGAGCTCGCGTACTCGCTTACCTAATTGCGGATCTACTTGCTCCCAGTACCAGTAGCAGCGCTTTTCAGTCTCAGCAGAGACTCCCACCATGGCATTGGTGATATTATCTGCTAACCGCTCCTTAGCGTTATCGTCCATGACATCGCGGTATAACGTGCGCGCCTGGATAAAATCATCGTCGTCTTTATGGGCCACGTAGGCGGCACGAACCAGATCTGTGCCATGAGGATCAGGGTTGATAAAGAGATCCTCTGCCTGGCCTAAGCTCTCACCACTTGCCGAGGTTTTTCCATCATCGAGATAGCCTGCGCCCTTATCAAAACGGTTGGGACTATACACTGGGGCTCCAGCAGGGTTGAACTGATATTCCATCGGACCCTGGTGGGTGTAGGTATTAACAGGCTTAAGGGGCTGGTTCACCGGAAGTTGACGGTAATTTGGTCCAATGCGATAGCGCTGGGCATCAGCATAAGCAAAAGCACGGGCCATCAGCATCCGATCAGGGCTTAAGCCAATACCTGGAACGAGGTTGCCTGGATCGAGAGCAAGTTGCTCAATCTGGGCAAAGTAGTTCTGGGGATTCTTATTCAGCACGAAATAGCCGACATCGATCAGCGGATAATCCTTATGCGACCACACCTTAGTGAGATCGAAGGGGTTGAAACGGTAGGTCTCCGCATCTTCGAAGGGCATAATCTGCACCTTGACATCCCAGATTGGGTAGTCGCCGCGATCGATCGCTTGGAAGAGATCCTCGCGGTGGAGATCGGGATCGGTTCCCGCCTTCTCGGTGGCCTCAGCATCGGTGAAGGTCTGCCAGCCTTGACGAGTTTTGAAGTGGTATTTCACCCACACTGGGGTGCCCTCATCGTTGATCCACTGGAAGGTATGAGAACCAAAACCGTCCTGGTGGCGGGTGGAGGTTGGAGTACCGCGATCACCCATAAGATAGGTGACTTGGTGAGCCGATTCTGGGGTGCGAGTCCAGAAATCCCACTGTGCATCTGGGGAACGCAGACCATCTGCGGTCATGCGCTTCTGGGAGTGAATAAAATCAGGGAATTTAATGCCGTCACGGATAAAGAAAACGGGGGTGTTATTGCCTACGATATCGTAGTTGCCGTCTTCGGTATAGAAGCGCAAGGCGAAGCCGTGGACATCACGCCAGGTATCGGGAGAACCTTGTTCACCGGCGACGGTGGAGAAACGACCCACCATGGGAGTGACGGTTCCAGGCTGGAAGAGCTTGGCTTTCGTGTACTGAGACACGTCGTGGGTGATATGGAGTTCACCGAAAGCTCCGTGACCTTTGGCGTGGGGGTTGCGCTCTGGAACGCGCTCACGGTTGAAGTGGGCGAGCTTTTCAATAAGGTGATAGTCGTTGAGCACGCTGGCCCCTTGTGGGCCTTGGGTAATGGAAGCGTTTTCGGAAGCAACGGGGCGTCCACCCAGTTGGGTAGTAGGTCCGGTTGGTTCTGGGCGCTTGCCCTTGCCGAGGATATCGTCGGTAGTCACATGAACTCCTTTATAAGAAACTGTGAGCCTTTTCTAAGTGTAATCTTCAGCCCCAAGATACATTAAAAAGAAAATCCTTGCAAGGAAATCTCTTTTAATAGAGAATCGCTATTTTCGCAGTTAGCTTAGGCTTTCTTCACGCCCAGAATAGCGAAAACCCCACTCCCTCCATCGAGGAAATGGGGCTTATTCGGCAGTTTCTAGCGGATCCTAACCAACCAGCAGCTCTGCAATTTGGACGGTGTTCAGAGCCGCACCCTTACGCAAATTATCACCAGAGACCACAAAGATCAGACCCCTATTATCCGCTACCGTCTGATCTTGGCGGATGCGGCCTACTAAGGAAGCATCCTTTCCAGCAGCCGCCAGAGGAGTCGGCACATCCACCACAGCCACGCCAGGGGCGTCCTCCAGGAGAGCCTTAGCCTCGCCCGGGGTGATGGGCTTTTCAAATTCCGCATGAACGGTCATGGTGTGACCGGTGAATACCGGAACCCGCACGCAGGTACCAGACACCAAGAGATCGGGTAGTCCTAAGATCTTGCGCGACTCATTGCGTAATTTCTGTTCCTCATCAGTTTCGAAAGAGCCATCGTCGACAAGATTGCCAGCAAGGGGAACCACATTATAAGCAATCGGGGCCATATAAGGGCCCAGTTCCTCGAGATCGGTGGCGGATCCATCATGAACCAAATCGCGGGCCTTTTCCCCCACTTTTTCCACCTGCTGTACTAGAGTTTCCACCCCGGCCAGACCAGAGCCAGAGACCGCTTGATAGGAAGAAACGTGCATTTTCTGCAACTGAGCAGCATCGCTGAGTGCCTTGAGCACGGGAATGATCGCCATAGTGGTGCAATTGGGATTGGCGATAATTCCCTTGGGCAGATTCTGCGTTTCCTGCGGGTTGGCCTCGCTCACAATAAGGGGAACCTCAGGATCTTTGCGCCATGCTGAGGAGTTATCTACTACCTTGACGCCTGCAGAGGCGAACATAGGGGCAAATTTCAGCGACGTCGATCCACCAGCCGAGAAGAGGGCGATATCGATATCGCTCAATTTCTCGGGAGTGACCTCAGCGAGGTTCTCCACCACAATATCCTCTCCGCGAAATTTTAAGGTCGTTCCCGCGGATCGCTCTGAAGCGAAGAACCGCACCTTCTCGGCGGGGAAATTCCGCTCTTCTAAGAGAGCGCGCATAACGCGCCCAACTTGGCCGGTCGCTCCAACTACTGCAATGGTGGTCATCATTATCTTTCTCCTCCCTCGATCTACCTGAGCGTTGCAGCTTGTGGTCTATTCACGAGGATTATCGTATTCGACATGGTCGGTTTGGTCGTGGGGGTTAACGGCCGGTACCAGCATAAACGGTGGCAACTTCTCCACCGCCCAATTCGAAGGCTGCGTGCAGTGCCTTTACTGCAGCAGGCACATCCTGCTCACGCAACAATACCGAAATACGAATTTCGGAGGTAGAGATCAGCTCGATGTTAATGCCCGCATCGCGCAGCGCCTCGCAATATGTGGCCGTAACCCCAGGGTGGGACTTCATTCCCGCACCCACCAGGGATACTTTGCCAATTTGGTCATCGTAGAGCACATTTTGGCAGGTTCCACTGCCTTGGAGTTTAAAGAGTAATTCCATGGCTCGAGGCCCATCGGCACGCGGGCAGGTGAAGGTGATATCGGTGCGATTATCCTCGAGGGAGGAGATATTCTGAATCACCATATCGATATTAATTTCAGCGTCGGCAAGCACGCGGAAGATCTTGGCAGCCTCACCAGGGTTATCGGGGATGCCGAGAACTGAGATCTTGGCTTCGGAACTATCGGTGGCAACGCCCACCAGCACTGCTTCTTCCACAGGAATATCCTCCATAGAGCCCGTCACTAAAGTGCCAGGATCATTGCTATACGACGAACGAACACGAATCGGAACATTAAAAGCGCGCGCATACTCCACGCTACGCAAGACCAAGATCTTCGAACCAGAGGCGGCCAGCTCCAGCATTTCTTCGAAACTTAAAGTTTCCAACTTCTGCGCATCGGGAACAATACGGGGGTCTGCGGTATATACCCCATCAACATCGGAGTAAATTTCGCAGACATCAGCATTGAGCGCCGCCGCGAGCGCAACCGCTGTGGTATCCGAACCGCCGCGACCAAGCGTGGTCACATCGCGCGTCTCGCGGTTAACCCCCTGGAAGCCCGCCACGAGGCAGATCTGTCCCGCATCCAAAGCATCGCGCACTCGGCCTGGAGTGACGTCAACAATGCGGGCATTGCCGTGGCGTTCGGTGGTTAATACTCCCGCTTGAGAGCCAGTAAAAGATTGTGCCTGGGCCCCAAAGGAAGCGATAGCCATAGCCACAAGGGAATTGGAAATACGTTCCCCGGCCGTGAGTAACATATCCATTTCGCGAGCCGGCGGGACAGGGTTAATTTGAGCGGCTAGATCGAGTAATTCATCGGTGGTATCGCCCATCGCTGAGCAAACAACAACCACATCGTGACCCTGTTTCTTCGTGGCCACGATCCTTTCGGCCACTCGCCGGATCCGCTCCGCCGTTTCCAGCGACGATCCCCCATATTTTTGTACGATTAACGCCACGGGCTGAAGCCCTTCCTGAAGCCCGTGGAAGAGATACTCTCCTCTTGTAGATATCTCCTTTGTCAGCTGCGCCGTGAGGGTCTCCCACTACCACAACCTCTCAAGAGAGATGGTGTCATCATATCCAAGAAGAGAAAATTCGCGGGCTTCCTCGACTCATTTCTTTCGGATTATCGGTTTCTAAGCATACTAGCGTGTCCGCCGTTGCGATAGCTATTTTCTTTTAACGCAGCGCTAATCTAAATGGTGATGAATAATAATATCCTCGCGGTCTTCTTCGCGGCACTCGCAGCCCTCATCATTGCGTGGGGCACCGTGGTTCGGCACAATATCGCCGAGCGCGCCCCGGCCGACGGTACCCTGCAAGGCTCGCCGGTGATAACTGCTATTAAACGCCCCCTCTGGTGGTTCGCCTGTGGCACCGCTTTCGCAGGATATTCCTTCCAAGTTGTCGCACTCAGTTACGGCTCCTTGCTCATCGTCCAACCCATCCTGGCACTCTCACTCATGTTCACCATGCCCATGACTGCCTACTATCACAAACGCCCCTTATACGCCGACGAAATTGGATGGGCAGCTGTCCTTACTATTGCGGTAGCTGTACTCGTCATTTTGGGCAACCCCGAACCAGGTGATCCCAGACCCGTAGCGTGGGTGTGGGCGCTAGCGCTCAGCCTCGGCATCATTGTTTCCCTCACCATTGACCGCGCCACGCGGTACGCCCCCCGCAATATTCGCGGGCTCTTTCTGGGAGTGATTGTAGGCATTATCTACGGATTTATTGCCGTTCTCTCCAAAGCTACTGTCGATGTCTACCAGCACGAGGGATCGAGCGGACTGCTAACCCACTGGGTTTTCTGGTTCTTAATTCTCGGCAGCATTATTGGCACAATAGTCCAGCAATATGCCTTCAATACCGGTGCTTTGAAACTCTCGCTCCCCGCCATGACCACAGTGGAACCAATCATCGCCTTTATCTTAAGCTATGTCATTCTGGGGGAGCAGTTCCACGTCCACGGATTCAATTGGATTATCATGGCGCTCGCCCTCATCGCGATGGTCACCTCCACCTTCGCACTCTCGGCGCGGGGCAATACCTAAATACCCCTCACACAGCCCAGACCTACACGGCTTAGATACGCATGGCTTGCATCAAATGGCCCAGGGGAAAACCTCCAGCATATAACTAGAAAAAGCTACACCCGCGAGGACCCATAGGCTCAGTAGACTGAGCGATACCGCTGGTGAAAGCTTCTGCTCTGCACGAATAACTAGCGGAATAAAAAGCAGCAGCGCGGGTAGGAGCAAACGGGGACGAGAATGCATGATGCCATCTGAGAGAACCACATTAAAGACCAACGCGGTGGAGAAAAGCCACACCGGCCACGGGGCTCGTCTGAACCCATAGATCACCGCAATCAGGGCACCGACAATACTGATGACGGACAGAATATAGCCTAAATTATGGTCACTGATGATCACCTTCCCTACCCATGTAAGCGTGGCGTGGCCGAAGTCGAAGGCTGAATTCCACCCCTTCTTCTGCAAGCCGAAATAGCCACCTATATCGTGGGTATACGACGAGGCCCAGCTGATATACCCCACCAATGGCAGCGCCGATATACCTACCGCTATCCAGGCACGCACAGAGCTACGAGCCTGGATAAGCACTACGATGATCAAAGCGGCCACAGCATCAATGCTCGTGAGCCTAAAGCAGCCCGCAACGGCAATAAGAAGCCCACCTGCAAGATAATCTCTGCGGTTGAGAAAAATGAGGGCCCAGATAATCGCCGCGAGAAAAGGAGCTTCGGTATAAACCATATGGAAAGTCACGGACATGGGGGCACCAAGAAAGAAAATGGCCACCCACCTGGCGCTGCGCGATGTTGCTCCCATAGCCGTGGCAAGTGTGATGAGCCCAGCGCTGAGAATCACGGTGGCAATAAATGTAATACTCAACCCAATGGTCACTACGCCTAATCCCGTTATCTCGCTTCCCCAGCGCATCAATAAGGGCAGGCCGGGGAAGAAAGCAAGACGAGTCTCATAGATCTGAGGGTCAGCCTCCCCCATGTGAGTGGCGGCGAAATAGCCATACCGAGCGATATCCATATAGTGCCGAGCATCCCAATCAATGCGATGCATCGCAGTGGAGTCGAAGGCTTTCAGGAATGCGAAAAGTGCCGAGTACCCCTGTTTGAGGCTGTGAGCCCACGAAAAGATCCACATGCTACTGAGATGTATGACAAGTGCCATCGCACTCAGGACAGTGGCGGGAAGCCACAAAGTTTTTATCCGCGGTGGGATGCGCACCATATTCTTTCCTTGGGGTCGGGCTATAAGCGAGAGGCTCGGAAGGCTCATCAGTAAAGAACTGTAGCCTATCCATCTGATATCACCACGCCATCGGTTGCGCCTGACCTCAACCATCTCACTAACCAAGCTGAGAATTACCCTCAGCCCCCTCATGGTTGCCCAATGACTGCCGTCCGATTCCTCCACCATGGCACCGCCACTACCGTGGCCACATAGTCTGTGGTTGATGTGGCCACCACTGGAAGAAATGACGTGCTGGTATAGCGGTGGTCAAGCGGTAGCCGCTAGAATGAGCAGTTGTGAATAAATCTGAGGTGATCGTCGAGGTGGAGCGCCCGAAAAGGCGACGTCATCGTCAGTATTCTCAGAAGAAATCCCAGCCGCGTCCGCAGCCCACTGAGGCCGAGTTAGCAGAACGCGAGCGCAAAAAAGCAGAGCGTGAACGCGAGCGCAATGAACTCATAGCTCGCACACCCTATATAGCGGTGAGCATTCAGACAACAGGGATACACCCTAAAACAGCTCATATCGTCTCTATCGATGCCTTAGTTCTAGATTCCTCTGGCCATATAGCCGAAGAATTCCATGCAGTAGTCAATCCCGGTGGCGATCCAGGTCCTCGCCATTTACATGGTCTAACCGCAGCGGATATTGCAGGGAATAGGCCCTTTTCCGGGGTTCTGAAGACACTCGATAAGCTCATCGATGGCCGCACCTTAATTGTGCACAATGCTCCCTATGTCTGGGGGTTCCTCTACGAAGAGGCTCGGCGCGCTATGGCTCATGCCGCTCGGCGCAACCGTAGCCGCACATCGAAGCGCGGGAAGCGCCGGCAGCGCGTGGGACATATCCCCCGCCCCATCGCTATCGCCGATACCCTTGCTGGGGCACGTCGGAAAGCACTCGTTATTCCTGATCCGCGGCTCCGCGCAGTAGCTCATATTGCAGGTATCGCGAGTTCACCCGCAGCTGCTAGCACCGAACGCGCCCATCTCAATGAGATGACCACGAGCCGTGAATTAACGCACTTAGTCGTCAAGCTTTACCACGCCGGCTATTTTATTCTCCGCGACCCTGCCCACTTGTGTGCGGACGAATTTGGATTGCAGCGCTCCACCATTCGCGTAGACGCCGCTGAGCAACCAGCTGAGATAGAGAACCCGGGTGTTTATACCCCCCATCGTGGGCTCCAAGCTGGAATGGAGTTCTCTGTTGCCCCAGAGACCACGATCGATCCCGATCTCATTATCGAGACTGGTTTGGGTCTAGGCATGAAATATTCCGAGAAGATTACCCGCACCGCCTCGTTCCTCGTGTGTAATCTTCGTGAAGGCTTCAATGGAAAATCGATGCACGCCACCCGCAAAGCTATCCCGCTCCTTGGTGATGAAGAATTTATGCACCTGGCGCACGACGTGCACCGAGCGCAAAACGGAGACTAGGATAAAGCACCATGAAACTACCTCAAGCGTGTGTGCAGGCGCAGACTCTGGTGGCTACGAAAATAGCAGGACTGGCTACCTATTTATCGCGGGCCACAGGGCGCGGCTCCGGGGGCATGATTGGTGGCCTTGTTGCAGAGAAAATCGACCCAGATATTATGCGCCACCTCTCCGGCGAGCGACCTGTGGCTATTATCACCGGCACCAACGGCAAATCCACCACCACGAGGATGTTGGCTACCGCCTTGCGCACCCGGTACCAGGTGGCAACTAATGACGGTGGCGATAATATGGACGCTGGTATTATCTCAGCGCTGCTCGCCGGCACAGCTGCGAGCCATATAGTCCTCGAGGTGGATGAACTCCATGTGCCAAAAGTTGTTGACAGGCTCCAGCCCGAATGTTTGATCGTGCTTAATTTATCGCGAGATCAGCTTGACCGTGTTGGTGAGATCAATAAGGTCGAGCGAGCCTTACGCGAAAGCGTGGCAGCCCACCCTGAGATGACGGTGATAGCCAATTGCGATGATGTTCTGGTTTCTTCGATCGGCCTAGCAGCCCAGCGCGTGGTGTGGGTGTCGGCGGGTAGTAGCTGGCAGGGCGATTCTCTCTCCTGCCCCCGCACTGGTGGTCATATCGTCCACGAAGGTACACACTGGCACGCTGCCAAACCCCTTCCTGACGGCTCCACTTTTAGCCGCCACGAACCGGAGTGGTCGGTAGACCCGCACGCACTCATCTGCCCCGATGGCCATAAATCTTTGCACCTCAGCCTGCCTGGCATGGCTAACCGCGGAAATGCAGCCCAGGCCATCGCCGCCGCTACCACTATTTTTGATATACCCCTCAACGAGGCCATCGCTGCGGTGGAGACAGTCGACGATGTTGCTGGGCGCTACTCCACCATTGATATTGGAAGCCACAAAGTCCATCTTCTTCTCGCTAAGAATCCTGCTGGATGGCAGGAGGCGATGAATATGGTTGATCGCAGCGCCGCTGGGTTGGTGATAGCGGTCAATGGTCAGGTCGCCGATGGAGAAGATCTTTCCTGGCTCTGGGATGTGCGCTTCGAGGACTTTGGAGACGTGGTTGTGAAGGCCTCTGGTGAACGTGGCACCGATCTCGCGGTCCGGCTAACCTATGCCGAGATTGATCACGAGCTCATCCACGATATGCTGCACGCTGTGCAATCATGTCCCCCAGGCCGGGTTGAGGTCCTAGCTAATTACACTGCCTTCCGCGATCTGAAGAAAGCGTTACTCCATGTCTAAACTCAGCATCGGTCTCATTTTGCCTGACGTCCTGGGCACCTACGGCGATAACGGTAATGCCCTGATTGTGCAACAACGCGCCCGGATGCGCGGGATCGACGCCGAAATCGTCAGCATTCACTTGGGGGAGAAAATCCCCGAAAGCCTCGATATTTACTGCCTCGGAGGAGGTGAAGACACCGCCCAGATTCTTGCCGCCGAGCATATCAATAACGATCGCGGCCTCCACCGCGCAGTGGATTCTGGCGCCCAGGTACTCGCCGTGTGTGCCGGCTTCCAAGTTTTAGGTGAAAAATTTCGAGCCGCCGATAAAGAAATAATCGGAGCTGCGCTAATCGACGCCAGCACCACCGCCTTGCCCCAGCGCGCCATCGGCGAGATACGCTCCACGGCCACTATTCCTGGCGTTGATGAGCCACTGACTGGATTCGAAAACCATATGGGTAAGACTGTCCTCGGCCCCGACGCCCGCCCGCTCGCTACTATAAAGCGCGGTGTAGGAAATGATGGCACGGTTGAGGGAGCTATCCAAGGCTCTGTGATCGCTACCTATATGCACGGACCTGTGCTCGCTCGAAACCCACGCCTCGCGGATCTCTTACTGAGCAAAGCTGTGGGATTTGACCTCGAGCCTTTAGATATTCCTGTGGTTGAGCGTCTCCGTAAAGAACGACTCAGCGTTTAAGCTCTAGCCCAACCGTAGTCGGCCCGTCAGTGCCCTCGAGAGGGTGAGCTCGTCAACAAATTCAAGATCTCCCCCCAGCGGCATACCTGAGGCCAGTCGGGAGATAATAAGATCGGGAAAATCCTTCAGCAGTCTGAGCAGATACGCTGCGGTTGCTTCCCCTTCAGTATTGGGGTCGGTGGCTAGGATAACTTCGTGAATTGTTGGGGGTTGCGCTGATTCATCTTTGTCGGGCAAAACCCCACCGATGCGCTGTAGGAGCTCGGTGACGGTCAGGTCCTTAGGCCCAATACTATTGATGGGATCCAGCGAGCCCCCTAGGACATGGTAGCGGCCATTGAATTCACCGGTGCGCTCGAGCACCTGAATATCTTTTGGTTCCTCAACCACACAAATCAGACCGGTGTCGCGGCGCTCACTTGCGCAGATTCGACAGACTTCATCAGCGGAGATATTGCAGCAAATACGACAAAAACTCACCCCGTCGCGTACCGCACCAAGGGCATTTTGGAGCCTCGTGATATCAGCGGGTTCGACGTGGAGAAGATAAAAGGCAATCCGTTGGGCACTCTTCGGGCCAATACCAGGCAGCCGCGAGAGCTCGTCGATGAGGTCTTGAACCGGTCCTTCAAACATAACTACGTCAGTCTAACGCACCCGCCCCTTGAGCAAGGAACGGGTGCGTTGATCTGGTGTCTTAGAAGAGGCCACCCATGCCATCAAGGCCCTGGTTAAGTGGGCCCATCTTCTCCTCAGCAATGGTGGCGAGCTTGGTATGCGCGTTATTAAAAGCACCGATGATCAGATCTTGCAGTGTATCAATATCGTCGGCATCGACGACCTCGGGATTGATCTCCAAAGCCTTGAGCTTGCCGGTGCCGTCGATGGTGGCCTTAACCAGGCCATTGCCAGCATCACCCTCAACGACCGAGGCGAGGATTTCCTCCTGCGCAGCCTGCAATTTGGATTGCATAGCCTGAGCGTGGGCGAGCAGTTGTGACATATCGGGTTGACCCATGATAACTAACCTTTCGTACGTTCTCTTATAGAAATTTTATCCTACCCGTTATACCGGTTTAGCGCCGAGTTCCTGGGCGAGAAGATCCATGGCATACGCTAAAGCGCTGCGATGGTCATGGCTACCTGGTTCACTCGCCGCTTCATCCATAAGTGCCGATTCCTCGTCACCGGATTCGGCATCGATGTCCTCGGGAGCGTCTGCGAGCACGTCCGTGCCCGTGTCTGTATCTGTGTTTGTGTCTGTGTCCGCGTGCGCGTGAGTGTGCGAGTCTGGGGATACGCTCTCAGGCTGTAGTGGATCTACATTCTCACCCAGATAGTCCTCCGGTTCGCCACCGAGTGCGGCTGGTTCCCCCCACGGATCTTCTTCTGGTTCCGGGGGAAGGGGGATATCATCCTCCGCTGGTGGGTGGATATCCTCACTCGATGGACGGGTATCTTTTGCTGGTGGTTGAGTGTCCTCGTTCGGCAGCGGAGTGTCTTTAGCCGGTGGTTTAACCTCTTCAGCGGACTCTTCTGTAGGTGTCCACACCGGCGCAGCCTTGCGAGTTGGGTGGCTAAACCCTAGTTCTTTTGGGTCAATCGCCACCTCGCACTTGATTGTGAGCTCCAGTCCAGTCTGTTTTTTGACAGCCTGCTTGAGAGCAGTGGCGTGAACACCAGCATTGAGGCGATTAGCTAATGCTCCGGTGGTGTGTCCGAGGATGAGCTGACCATCTCGGACCCCCATAGGATAGGCCTCCGTGAGCAAGATTCCGAGCACCTGGCTATCTGCTGCGGCGAGGGAGCGAATTGTCTGCCACTGCGCAGAGATTTTTTCATACTGCGCCTCATAATCGGGCGATGGCGCTGGCTGTGCGGGTTCGGGTATGACTTCTGGCGGTGCGGCTGGGGCGGATTCGTGCGGAGTATGTGCGCCCTCGCGGGTCGCCGCTGGCGTAGAGTCTTCTGGTTTTAGCGCCGGATTCTTGGCCGCTATAGGGGCCGGATCTTTTTTCGCAACGGGCGCTGCTGGAGCACCAGCACGGCGTCGATACCGCGGGATATCATCGTTAATCTCCGCAGGTGGCTGCATATTGACTAACATCTTGGCGCACAGGATTTCCAGCAATAATCGCGGACTGGTGGCACCTTTGATGGAACTCAGACCGTCGTTGAAGATACCCGCTATCTGCGGCAGTATGCGCTTATCAAAGGCTTCAGCTTGATCAAGAAGGGTCTGACCGCGATCGGTAGGGGCATCGACCAGCCCTGATTCCACGGCTTGAGGCACAGCCTGGATAACGATCAGATCTCGCAGGCGATCAAGTAAGTCTTCGGCAAAGCGGCGCGGTGAGAGACCAGCTTCGATGATGGTATCGACGGTGCGAAATAGTTGGGCACTATCATGATTGGCTAAGGCTTCGATGGAGCTATCGATTAAGGCTTCATCGGTAGCGCCGAGCACCAAGCGTGCCTGTTCATAGGTCAGCCCCTCGGGGCCGGCGCCTGCGAAAAGTTGATCGAGAACCGAAAGAGTATCGCGCGGCGAACCGCCACCCTGTCGTATCACCAACGGGTAGACGGAGTCTTCCACCGTCATCCCCTCGGCCGCTACGGTGCGCTCTAAGAGAGTGCGCATCGCCTGGGGGCTTAAGAGGCGGAATGGATAGTGGTGGGTACGCGAACGGATTGTGGAAATGACCTTCTCCGGTTCGGTGGTGGCGAAGATAAAAATGAGGTGCTCGGGTGGTTCCTCCACGATCTTAAGCAGGGCATTCGATCCCTGCCTGGTAACCATATGCGCTTCGTCGATAATAAAAATACGGTACCGTGACTCCGCAGGAGCATACATGGCGCGATCTCTGAGCTCACGCATATCGTCGACGCTGTTATTACTAGCGGCATCCAGCTCGGTCACATCGAGAGTCCCGGACCCATTGGGGGCCAGTGCTACACATGAGGGGCATACTCCGCAGGGATGAGACGTTGGACCCTTTACACAGTTAAGACTGCGCGCCATAATGCGCGCCGAGGACGTCTTACCGCAGCCCCTTGGCCCCGAGAAGAGATAGGCGTGGTTAATGCGACCATTATCAAGCGCCCGTGATAACGGGATGGTTACTTGATCCTGGCCCAGTAATTCACCGAAAGAACCCGGACGGTATTTACGATATAAAGCCACAGCTTTAAGCCTACCGCACTACCTCGACCAGCTAAGAAGATTCACCCCAGCATGAAGCATGCGCTGCTGCAAGGCCGCAATACCCTCTTCTTTGGCTATCTTTAACTCCGCAGAGTTGATCAGGATTAGTTGCAGCATCAGGGTTGTAACCTCTCCGGTGTGCAGCATGGGAACCTTCTCACCCCATACCGAGGGGGAGATGAGAAGACCGTGCTGCACACTAAACTCCGGGCGATTGAGAATACCGGGCACGATGGTACCTGGGTGAGCGGGAATCGCGCCGCGAGAATCAAGAAGTAATTTCGCTGCCGCATCGACCACAGGCAACATATCGGTGGGCTGATGCACACTTATACTGAAAATCTCGCAGCGGATATCTCGGCCGTCAGCCTGCAAAAACTGATCATGCTCGTGGAGGTCGAGCGTGCTCACTATATGCTGCTCCCCCATGGATCCACTCGCGAGACTCAGGTGTGTAACATCGGAAGTTACATAACTGAGCGGAGTGGGAAAGAGCTGACTGATCCACGCTATCGATTCATCAAGATTAAACACGATCGAGCGCTGCTTGAGCCTTTTCCGCGGCGGCGAGCAATACACAGGTAGCCACGCCGTCCATGGCTACCTCGAGTTCGGCTACGGGTGGCAGTGAGGGGGCGAGACGTATATTGCGGTCATCCGGGTCGTGCTTGAGGGGGAAGGAAGAACCTGCCGCGGTGAGCGCTATGCCGGCTTCTTTGGCGAGCTCCACCACGCGCGCTGCGGTGCCGTCAATGACGTCGAGGGAAATAAAGTAGCCGCCTTGAGGGGTCGTCCAGGAAGCCACGTGGTAATCACCCAGACGCGAGGAGAGAATTTCGAGAACTTTCTCAAATTTCGGGCTGAGCGATGCTGCATGCTTGTGCATATGCTCGCGCACTCCATGGGCATCGTGGAAGAAATAGGTATGGGCCAGCTGGTTGATTTTATTGGGGCCGATTCCGCGCACATTGGCGATCTCGCCGTACCATTTCAGATTATCTTCAGACGAGGCAAAGAAGGAGACACCAGAACCCGCGTGGGTGATCTTCGAGGTTGAGCTTACATACCAGAAGCGGTTTGGGTTTCCTGCCTGCGCTGCCAAGGTCAGGACATCTGGATTCTCTGGGAATTGATCAGTGAGAGTGTGGACCGCATAAGCGTTATCCCACATGATTCTAAAGTCCTTAGCAGCGGTATCCATTGCCGCTAACTCGGCACAGACCTCTTTGCTAAAGCTAATGCCGGTGGGATTACCGAAAATCGGAACTGTCCACATGCCCTTGACGGCGGGATCTTTGACGAGTTCCTTGACAATATCCATATCTGGGCCGTGCTCCGTCATGGGAACTGGAATCATATCGAAGCCAAATTTCTCCGTGATGGTGAAGTGACGATCATAGCCAGGTACCGGGCACAGCCACTTGATAGTATCTTCCTCACACCACGGGCGGGGAGAATCCTGAGTACCGAAGGCATAGGCCCATGAGATGAGGTCAAATTCGATATTGAGACTCGAGGCGTCGCCGGCGATAATATTGCGTGGATCCACCCCGAGGACCTCGGCCCAGAGTGCGCGGATATCATCGATGCCATATAAGCCACCATAATTTCGGCAATCAGTGCCATCATTGGCGTGGTAGTTAGCACCGGGAAGTGAAAGCAGCTCGTTGGAAAAATCTAATTGTTCTTGAGATGGTTTTCCGCGGGTGAGGTCGAGGGCCAGGTGACGCCCTTTGAGTTTGTCGTACTCCGCTTGGAATTCTTTCAAGGAAGAGACGAGACGATCAGCATTGTCATTGATCAAGGGCATGTGCAGCACCTTCCACAGATTGGCATTTACTTCCAATTACGAACAGTAATGCCTCTGAAGAGGAAAATAAAGGGGACTCCGTACACCCGCCAGAGCCCACTGACCCTTGCTGCATTCCTGCCCTGGGGGAGTTCATGGGATAAACGCCATACGAAGTCCTAGAACTAACTCTAACCGACCCCTTGCCAATTGACCAACTGCATGGCGAGATCACGGCGTCTAGCATTGAGTTTGTTCCCTCGCTTGGGCATTGTGTAGAGTATTGCACGGTACATTGGTTTTCGTTTTCCAACGTTTTTCAGTGTTCTGGAGGATTCGACTAGCGGCCTATGTCACACGCCTGGAACGCGTGCGGGGCTAACGCCCCTCGTGGGTTCAAATCCCACATCCTCCGCCATTACCCCCTGATAGGAATATCAGGGGGTTTTCGCTTAGCCAAAGACCGCTACCCTCATGGTTAATCCACCACTACTAAGCATCGAAGCATGAGTCGTGCCCGAAGCTTCGCGCTCTAACCGTAATGATCTAGTACGCTGCCCAAGGGGCCAAAAAGAACTAGGGGCATATCCACACTCAGCCTCTAATGGTGCCTCTTATGGTGTCATCGTGACTATCGCCTGCTACCAGTTGTATACACCTACTGTGAGTGCCCAGCCATAGCAAGCGAAGAGAATCCCTTGTGCTGGTTTAGCGTCGATACGCGAGGGCTTTGCCATCAACCGCAAGATACAGCCGCCCCTCCGCATCAAGGTACGCGCGCGGCCCCTGCTCCATATACCGGGCAATAAGCTGACCGTATGTAAAGGCAGGGCAACCCACGCGGGTAGAAAAAGCCCCTAGGGCAATCAGACGATCTTCCTGAAAATGAGCCCAGCGGGTCGAGGCATTGCAATCGTAGGGATAATCTATGAACTGAGTATCCCCTGGCAGATCAGCTGTCGGGAAGGGCTTAGCATCCTCTGAAAGATCCTTAAAATATTCGCCGAATTGTAAATAATACTCTGATGTATCTCCTGTGATATCTAAGTACCACGTGCCGCGGCGCACCTGATCTAATTGCTCAGGCGTCACTGGGTGAGCCGTATGAGGAAGATTCACCTCCCAGTTCGGCGCAACAGCATCGTTGGGGGTAAATCTCTCCGAACTTTTTAGCTCACCTGAGCTGGAGAAACCGGCAAGTCCAATGATTATGGCAAGAATAATGCCGGCAAGGGCCTGGATAATAGCAACCATAGGGATTTCCTTCATAAGAGAGAAAAATTCGTGACACGGTGCGTCCTGGGAACAATCTAAGCAGTGCCAAGAACAGGGAAAAGTACCGTTATCATAGCTACCCTGCATATATTCCTTAACCGAAAAAGATATAGGGCTCGCGCGATAAGGTCTGAGGATCAAAGGCATTAAGCAATTCCTCAGGGGTACGGGCATCGACTCCGATCGAACGTGCGATGCGGGGAAAAACATCCTCCATCTCCCGGAAGGTCACTGCCCCGTCTCTCTTTGCAAGACGCTGTCTTTTGCTATTAAGGACCAGCGGGACGTGGACGAATTCCGGTACCTCAAACCCTAAAAGGTGCGCGAGATAGGCTTGGCGGGGAGCGGAACTTAAGAGGTCATCGCCGCGCACAATTTGATCAACACCTTGATAGGCATCATCAACTACGACCGCCAAATTATAGGCCCAATCAGGACTCTGACCGCCGCGGCGCAGAATCATATCATCCACCGGTCCGCGAACAGTGCCCGCATAGTAATCTGTTATATCCCACTGGCTCACCTGCGCACGCAGGCGCAGTGCGGGAACGCGATTTGAGGTGGCTAATTCGGCCCGCTTCTTTTCACGCACCTCGGCGCTAAGATCGCGGCAGGTACCAGGGTAGTGGCCGGGGATAATGTGGGGAGCAGAAGAAGCCTCAGCGATATCCTTGCGCGAACAATAGCACTCATAATAGGGCAATTTCTCCAAAGCCTGAGAATAGGCGGAGAAGCGATCGTGCTGGTACAGGACGCTTCCATCGAAATCGAGGCCGAGGGCACTAAGGTCCTCAATCTGGCGCAAAGCTGAATCCATGGATGATCGTTGGGTATCAATATCTTCAACACGAAGCAGAAACCGCCGCCCCGATTGCCGGGCGAACAACCATGCAAGAGTGGCAGTGCGCAGATTACCGAAGTGGAGGTCGCCACTGGGGCTAGGGGCATAGCGGCCGGCTGCAGAAGTGGGGGTGCTCATAGTCTTATCGTAGAATCTTTTCCATGTCACGTTATATCTCCACCCCATCAAGTGCTTATCCTGTGCTCTTGGCACTCTTTGTCACTATTTTCATCATTTCGAATATCACGTCGACCAAAGGCGTGATGATGGGTCCACTGGTGACGGACGGGGCCTTTTTCCTCTTTCCCGCGGCGTATATTATCGGCGATGTCTTGAGCGAGTGTTATGGGTTTAGAGCGGCGAGACGAGCGATCTGGACAGGTTTTGCGGCGATGCTACTGACGGTGGTGAGTTTTTATATCGCCATTGCATTGCCCGCCGCGGATTTCTACGTTGGCCAGGAGGCCTTCGCTACTACCTTAGGATTGGTGCCTCAGATCGTCGTAGCTTCGCTCGCCGGATATGCGGTGGGGCAATTATTGAATGCTTGGTTGTTGACCTGGATGAAAGATCGTCTTGGCGAGCACGGACTATGGAAGCGGTTATTAGGGTCAACGGTCCTGGGAGAATTCGGTGATACTTTAATTTTTTGCTTGATTGCAGCACCTGTTATTGGCATTAGCACCGTGGGGGATACGGCTAATTATGTTCTCGTGGGCTTCCTATGGAAAACCGGAGTGGAGATTCTTGTTATGCCAGTTACTTATCGAGTGATCGCCCTGGTCAAGCAGCGCGAGCTGATCACCGAATAAAAAATTCCCTCTCGTATTGAGAGGGAATTTTTCTATGCAGCGCGTTTTTCCTTCACGCTCATGAAATAATCCGCCATAAAATACATTGCGGTGCCGAAGGCGGCAATGAGTGCCAGCACTAAAAGAATCGAGTTATAGCTTAGATCCGTTGCCTGGAGGCGCGCAGTATAGGCGATGCCAAGCGGGATGCCAATATTAATAGTGAGGTTGTAGAAACCGATCGCAATACCCGACTTAGCGGCGGGGATATTGCTCAAGGCGGTCTTCACCAAGGGGGCGTAGAGCAGGGCAAAACCGGAGGCAAAGAGCACGATGGAGAATACCATCACCCAAATAGAGACCTCAATAGCTAGGACTCCCAACAGCAAGGCCGCGATAATTGAGGCGAGCGCAATCAAAATGGTGATCCGGGAATTGAGCACCCGTCCGATCTTTCCCGATAACACGCCGACGATAATGGCGCAGACATAGCCTGGAATCATCAGCATGGCGCTTCTATCCTGGCTTAATCCGTAGAGATCACTGCCGGCGAAGGGCAAGAGGAAGATATAGCCTAATTGGGTGGAGTAGATAATAAAGACCAGTGCGATTGCCCAGACGTAGCGTTGGTTTTTGAAAAATTCCACCGTTACTAGCGGGGCCTTGCCTTTGACCACGTGGAAGGCGAAAAGCGCAATACCAGCAATGGCCATAACAAGCCAGATCGGGTTATAGGCTTGGAGGAACATCGTTAACGAGGCAGCGAAGACCGCGATGAGGATTAATCCGTAGAGATCGAGTGAACCATCTGTAGAGACTTCCTCAGGAACATTCTTTATCAGGAAGGGAACGGTGAGGATGAGTACCAGTGGTACCAAGAACATCGCGGTCCATGAGATATAGGTGGAGATGAAGCCTGAGGTCAAGGCGCCAATGAGTAAGCCTGATTGGAAGGCCGCAGTGGAGAAGCCGAGGTAGGTCTTCTGATCTTTCTCTTCTAAGTGCTTGGTTACGTAGATCACGTATAAGGTCTCTGCGGAGGCGAGACCAGCGGTTTGTACAATGCGGCCGAGTAGCACCATGGGCCAGATAGTGGAGAAGAAGAAAGCCATGAGCGAGCCGACGGTAGTAAGAATAACGCCGACGATCATGAGCTTGCGAATGGAGATAGAATCAGCGAGCGCAGCGTAGACAACGGCGCCGATACCAATAATCACACCCGCGAGGGAGGCTTGTAGGCTGGCAACATTGGGAGCGATGCCTAAGCCTTCAGCCATTGGGCCGGTCATGGTTTTGAATCCGTTGTCGACCACCAGGCAGAAAACGAAGGAGAAGAGCAATACGGGTACCGCGGCTTTGGGGTTAAGCGCTGGTGAGGCAGGAGCGCTGCCGGTAGAGGTTTTCATAAACTACCCTTTGATAACGAGCCAATAGGACGGGTTGAACGCTTAGAGCTTAGCCAACGGCAAAGCTAATTCCATCATTTGAGTGAAGGCATTTTGACGCTCGTCAGCAGTGGCGCGGGCACCGGTAATGAGGTTGTCGGAGGTGGTGAAAATACCAAGGGCATCGACCCCGGCGCGCGCAGCGATGGCATAGAGGGCTGCAGATTCCATTTCGACACCCAGCACGCCCATTCGAGCCCAGCGGGCGTTGACAGTTTCGTCGTCGTTATAGAAGATATCGGAAGAAAGAATATTGCCCACATGTACAGGTACATTCTGCTCTGCTGCCTGATCGGTCACTGCCTTGAGGAGCTTCCAGGACGCGGTAGGGGCGTAGGTACCTGGGATATTGTACTGCGACATGAAATTGGAGTCGGTAGACGCAGATGCGCCAACGATGACATCGTAGAGATTGATATTTTCCTGCATCGCGCCGATGGAGCCTACCCGGATGACTTTTTTCGTGCCAAAGAAATTGATGAGTTCGTAGGCATAGATGCCAATTGATGGCATTCCCATGCCGGATCCCATGACCGAGACTGGGGTTCCTTGGTAGGTGCCAGTGAAGCCGAGCATATTGCGGACTTCATTGAATTGCACGACATCGTCGAGGTAGGTATCGGCAATGAATTTGGCGCGTAGTGGGTCGCCGGGCAAAAGAATGGTCTCGGCGATATCGACGCCTTTAGGGTTGATATGTGGGGTGCTCTTCTCGGCCATGGTTCCTCCTTGGCTGTGTGGGGTTATATGAGGGTTGTCTGGGTTGATTGACCCTTTAGCAACCAGTTAAGCCACGGATCGAACATATGTCAATGCCCCAAAGCACAGATGCTATCTTTTGTGAGCAAGGGCATAGCCCTAAACCAATTTTTTGCGAAAATCGATCGGATGCCCAAAGGCCCAATCCTTATCGGTGGCCATTCGAGCTACCGACAAGCCGCCCGCGATAAAGAAGATAACCAATCCCGCATCCACGGCATTTGCAATGGCGCTGGAGATATCGTGACTCACTAATCCATACACCGCACGGTACATCATAGGACCTGGGATCATAATGACAGAGGCAGGCACCGTCATAGTAATACGCGGTATATCAAAGCGCCCCACTAATGCCGGCCCCATCAACCCAATAAGGAGCCCTCCAATAAAGGCACAGAGGAAAAGTGGATACCCTAGTTCTACGAGTGCCAAGCGCACTAAGTTCACCACCGTACCTAGGCTTGCTGCCAGCACAATCATCCGCCGTGATGAATTAAAGAGCACCGCGAAACCGGCGATACCAAAGAAGCTAGCAACGGTAGCGATCCCGAACCACTTTAATCCCGTCTCATAATAGATAGGGTGTGAGGGATTGAGGCTGATAGCGAGACCCGTCATGGTCACGGCGAAGGTGGCAGCGAGGCTGATCTGGATGGCATAAATCAATCGGGAGAAGCCAGCAGTGATATCAAAGCGCGCCAAGTCAAGCAGGGCTGCGAAGAGTGGGAACCCGGGAATCAGGTAGAGCACACTCGCTACATATCCAGCTGAAAGCTGATCGCGGCCGATAATTCCCTGGTGAAAAGCGAGTAACCCTAAGCCAAAGAACACCAAGCTCGATATCACGCCCGCAATGGCTGTGGTTCCAAGGTGATTAAAATGCCGGTGCGCTAGCAGCCCACGCACTATCTGACCAATGCCCGCGGCCACCGCCACGATCGCCGAGGTAAGCAGGAGAAAGTGGTTCAGCAAAGCGAAGCCAGCACAGGCTAGCCCTGCCGCGAGAGCTTTCTCCCACCAGCTCCACCGAGGCCCGGTAACCTGTTCGATCCAATCGAGGGTGGCCTGCAATTCCCCGAGCGTAATTGGGTGGTGCAGTCGGTTATGGGTAAAATCCTCAATCGCTTCGATGCGCGAGGAATTAATCGCGAGCACGGCGTTCGAGGATACCAGGGTGCGAAATTCGCTGCCTTTGTAGAAGGTGCACACAAGCGAGTCAATATTGACGACGACGGCGAGATCATCGAAGCCGATCGAGCGAGCGGCGCGTTTCATGGCGCGCACCACGC
The DNA here is from genome assembly GCF_024814515.1 of Corynebacterium sp. ES2775-CONJ. Classification (NCBI taxonomy): domain Bacteria; kingdom Bacillati; phylum Actinomycetota; class Actinomycetes; order Mycobacteriales; family Corynebacteriaceae; genus Corynebacterium; species Corynebacterium sp. ES2775-CONJ. The sequence continues at coordinate 64,335 of NZ_JANUXT010000005.1, forward strand.
GATAACCGCCGGTGCCAGAGCAGAGGAGCATGGTGCCAAGGCGCATTATTTGATCCGCCTCGACACCCATTTCCAGTTGTCGCTTGAGATAATCCACGGTTGCTTATTGTAAACGATAATCAAATAGCGCGGGAAGGGCTGAGTTTTTCACTAACGCATTCTACAAGCCACAACCGCTTTTTTCTATTGTCATTATCACACTATGCTCTTCGCCACCATTGGGCGAATGTGCGCAGGTGATATCCATATATCCGAATATATGCATTTCCATTAGCGCTAGCATAATCTCTGGCACGCTTTTAGGAAAACAAAGAAAGAAGAACCCTCATGCGCGCGAAGACATTCGTCATCACCGGATTCGCCCTCATACTCACCGCTTGCTCCTCCCCCGATCAAGGAATGAACAGTGCCGAGAGCACCCCAGGCTGCCCCTATTCCACTCTCGATCTCGCCGAAACCGCACTCGGCGTCTGGCTGCCCCACAAGATCATCCGCACCTCGGATACAGACAATCAGGTTTTTGAATTTCGGGTGCGTGATAATCACTTCGACCCGTGCCAACCACTCAGTTGGGTAGTACTCGAGGGCAACCTCAACAATGAGAACCTGAGCCAACCGGGGTCACGCCGCGAGAGTATGCTGCTCTTTAGCCACGATAAACTTATTACCGATGCACCCTATTTCCTGGCGCAGAACCTTTCCGATATTCACAGCGAAACTGGGCTCATCAGCGCAACCGTTGACGGCAGCACCATCAGGTACCGACTTTTAAACAACGGCGTTGATCTCGAAGGCGACCTACAATCCACTCCCCTCCACCTCGATTTCACTACGGCCCCACCAGCAGATATCACTCCTGCATCCTTGCGCGGTAATGCACACCATAAAGTGATCAGCGCCCAGGCGGATATGGCTAAGGTCCTTGGCATACCCATGGGCGAACACGAAATCTACTGTGATTTTGAGAACGCGGAGAACTTCATCTGTGAGGATCATAGCGGCTTCGACCCATGGCCAACCACCACCGGAGCTGGGAGGGGGAATTATATTAAGGGCTCTCTAAAATTCCCGCCAGAACTCGATGTGGACTGGTTCGCCCCGCGCCTAGGCAAGGCCGAAGAGAATCTTCCCCATAATGCGCTGATCACCCTCGGGGATATCAGCGTTGACACCAGGGGCGAAACGGTACGTATTGTCTCCCACGATAATCTGGTCACCCTTGGTGATGGCATCGCAGACCTCACCCCCGAGGTATCCAGCACAGTTGATACGTCGCGGTATCCTAAGAACCTGAAGCCGTGGACTTCTTAGCATAATAGCGGCCGAGGAATTCTTCCTTGAACTCGTTGTAATATCCACCGTCGATGGAGGCTCGAATATTGTCAACGAGTCGCACCATAAAAGTCACATTGTGCATGGTGCATAATGTTCCTCCGAGGAATTCCTTGGCCTTGAACAGGTGATGGATATAGGCGCGCGTATAATTTTCCGAAAGGTATCCGCCGAATTCCTCATCGACCGGCCTAAAATCGCGTTTATACGGTGCGGCTGTGAGATTAACGCGCCCATCAAGGGTGTACACACCTCCGCGTCGCCCCAACCTCGTGGGGGCTACACAGTCGAAGGTATCGGCTCCGGCCTCGATGGCAGTAAAAAGATCGTCTGGTTCGGAAATGCCCAGCAAATGGCGCGGTTTTTCGCGCGGTAATTCATCGCAGACCCAGCCGACAATGGTCCCTAAATTCTCCTTTTCCAATGCGCCACCAATACCGAACCCTCCAAAGCCGCGCTTTCCTTCCGCCTCGTGCGCATCAGATAATTCAATGAGACCTCGTGTTGCCTTGCGCCGCAGGTCTTCGTACTGCGCACCCTGCACCACACCCCAAAGGGACTGCTTCGGTTTGTGCGCCCGCTCGCGCGTCAGTCGGTCATGTTCACTTAAGCAACGTTGCGCCCAGCGGTGGGTACGCTCTACAGATTGCTCCTGGTAAAGACGGGTGTCAACAAGAGTAGTCAGCTCATCGAAAGCGAACATAATATCGGCACCGAGCTGGTGTTGGATCTGCATTGATTTCTCTGGGGTGAAGCGGTGCCTCGACCCATCGATAACACTGCGGAAATCTACCCCATCTTCGTCCACATTCGCATAGCGGTCTTTCTTCTTGGCCCGGATATCTCCCTCAGTGAGCTGGGCAGTATCCATGGCGAGAACCTTCTTGAAACCAACTCCCAAGCTCATCACTTGGAATCCACCAGAATCTGTATAGGTTGGCCCGTTCCAATTCTCGAAGGCAGCTACTCCCCCAGCCTCGTCGACAATATCAGGACCTGGTTGGAGGTAAAGGTGATAAGCATTCGACAAAACCGCTTGGGCACCAGTTTCGCGCACTTGTTCTGGGGTGAGAGTCTTCACCGTGGCCTTTGTTCCCACTGGGATAAAAGCAGGGGTAGCAATATCGCCATGCGGGGTATGAATGACCCCGGTACGACCATGACGTCCCGGGGCAGGTTCTAGTTCAGTGCCAACAGTAAAGCTCAAATCCATGGTCGACAGTTTACTGCATGGCACCCTTAAAGATCGACGCGCGCCGCCTTCTTGGTGTCCTGTCCTGATTCTAGAGACGTGCCTTCAACATCAAGATGCGGAAGGATCTTATCCAACCATGCCGGCATCCACCAGGTTGCACGTCCGCAGATGAACATAGCGGCGGGAACAAATGCCATGCGAATTAAGAAAGCGTCGAAAAGTACGCCGGCACCGAGTCCGAAACCGAAGATCTTGATAAAGGGCAGCGGTTGTCCGATAAACGCGGCAAAGACGGCGATCATAATCAGCGCTGCGGCCGTGACCACGCGTGCACTGTGGGTGAAGCCAAAAATGACCGAGGCATCATTGCGGTTATAGGGCGAATCTTCGCCCTCTGCACTGTGGGAATAATGTTCCCGCATCGCCGAGACAATGAATACTTGATAATCCATCGCCAGCCCAAAACAGACGCCAATGAGGAAGATGGGCATAAAAGCGATAATGGGTGCAGGCGTCCCAACCAGACCCCATAGGCCCTCTTGCCAGAAGAGAACAGTGACACCGAAGGCGGCACCTACTGATAGCAAGAATCCAAGACCAGCGATCAGTGGCACCACCACCGAGCGGAAGATTATGAGTAAAAGTACGATGGCAAGACCCACTACGATCAAGAGATATAACGGCATCGCATCAGCTAGGCGGTTAACCACATCCTGCTGCACGGGCACAAGTCCGGTGATTCCTGTAGTGATACCTGTGCTCTTTGTTATCTCAGATTCTTGGTCACGTAGCGCATTGATGAGCTCGTTAGTTGCGGGGTCAATATTCGATCGCGCTGAGGTGAGTAGCATCTGAGCCGCTTTACCATCATCGGATACTTCGACGATCTGGATATGCTTGACATCTTGATTAACCGAGAATTTTTGGATGACATGGAGGTAGGAGGCAAAGGCTGCCGCAGCGCTGCGGTCAAAAGGACCCGTGCTGGGATTGTGGTCAGCTTCTTGGGCTGCCACCACGGGCGCGAGAACAGCGGCTTCGGGATCGACCTGATGGGCATCAGCGACCACGAGGAATTGAGCATCAGCACCCGGACCAAAACCTTCGTAGAGTAATTCGGCTTGTTTGCGTTGCGTCGTCTCATACGGCGATTGGCCATCAGAGGGCAGGGAGAGGTGCAAATTGAGCCCTGGAGCAGTGAGCGCGCCGAGTAAGAAGATCACCACGGCGATGACCACTCCGGGGAAGCGATGCACGAGAGTAACCCAGCGTTGCCCCATGGTGACCGCTGGTTTGCGGCGGTTCTCAATCCACGGAATCCGGCCCTTAAAGGCTCGATCGCCAAGCACACCGAGCACTGCAGGCAGTATGGTTAGTGATACCGTCACTGCAATAAGAACAGTTAAAGCTGCGGCTAGACCCATATAGGTGAGGAAGAGAATATTCGCCACTGCCAGTGCAACAAGGGCAACAATCACAGTCAGGCCTGCAAAGACTACCGCGGACCCAGCGGTGCCCACCGCCATCCCGACTGCTTCTTCGGGAGGATAGCGCTTGAGTTCCTCTCGATAGCGAAAGAGGATAAACAGGGCGTAGTCGACACCCACAGCGAGACCTAACATGACGGCAAGAACGGGAGTGATGTTATTCAGGGGCACCCACGCCGTTGCGAGGGTGACCGCGAGTGAGCCCAACGCGACCGACATCACCGCGATCAACAGGGGCATACCGGCTGCGACAAGGGAACCGAAGGTGAAGATGAGAATGATGGCCGCTACGGCTAGTCCGATGATCTCCGAGGTTTCCTCGATCACGATCGGGTCGCCGTAGCCCGGGCCACCCGCCTCGACTTCTAGGCCCGCGGCGCGACCCAAATCCATAGCCACCGCCACCGTTTCCCGCTGATCGTCGCTGACATCGGCGGGCAGGGGAACATCAAAGGAAAATGTCGTATAACCAATGGTGTCATCGGCACTGAGCAGTGCAAGATTCTGGGCGTCTAGGCGCGCATTCTCCTCGGGAAAGCCCTGTTCCGTGGCCGCCTCGATCACGTATTTCTGCAGTTGAGAGCTTAAGGTGACGGGATTACCAAAGCGCTGCGTATCCGTGAGGCCTTCAAGGTTCTTCTCGATATATTCCACGACCTCATCAACGGCAGCGGAATTTTGAGGATCAGTTAACTTTTCCCCCGGTGGAGCCTTGAACGCAATGGTGACGCCGGTGGAATCGAGGGGAGATTTTTGATCTGGGAAATTGCGCGCGAGCAGGTCGGTTGCTTTTTCAGCCTGGGTTCCTTCGATGGCGAAGACGTCATTATAACCCTTCTCGAAGGCAAAGGCTGATCCACCGAGTGCTCCTAGGATCAGCAACCACGCAACAATAACGAACCAGCGCGCTCGAAACGACCAGACGCCTATTCTGTACAGCAATCGTGCCACGAATGCTCCCTTTCTCCCCTGCGTATATTCCTTCTCCCATATGCTACTACTTCACCCTGGATGGCAGAGCTTCTCTTTTGCTTCTCTTCTGCTTCTGGTCTGCGTTTAGAGTAAGTATGGGTACCAGACCTGCGGGTTAGGGGTTCTAAAACGAAAAGGATCAGCTGTCGATTAAACAGCTGACCCTCTCATTATTGGCGGTGGCGGCGGGATTTGAACCCGCGGTTGGGGGTTACCCAACACTCGCTTTCGAGGCGAGCACCTTCGGCCACTCGGACACGCCACCGTTTGCAAAGTTTAGGGGATGGGGAACGCGGGGGCAAATTATATAAAAACGCCCTCCCACATAATCTGTGGGAGGGCAAAATAAGCTTTGCGAGAATTTACTTCTCGTCGTCCTTCTTGAAGGAACCAATTACCTTATCGGCTACTTCTTTAACCTTGTCGCCGGCATTGTGCACGGCATCCTTAACATCAGCAACGACCTGGTCGGCCTTGCCCTCATCCTTGAGGCTCTCGTTATCAGTAAGGTCACCAGCGGCTTCCTTAGCCTTGCCTTTAAGGTCGTCAACGGTATTGTCGAAATCAGACATTATTGCTCCTTTAGTTCCAGTACCGCTACCACACCGGTCATTGCCGAGGGGAGCCGATACTGATTTTTATCCTAGAGCAGCTGGGTACAGCTGCACGCCCCATTATAATCCTAAATTCCTAAAAGAGCTACGTCTTTTATAAGAAGATCCACAGGATGAGCTACCGCTAGCCTGCAGAATCAACGTAATGAACGAAAAAACTGGCGCAGGAGAGATGCGCACTCATCGCCAAGCACCCCACCCGAAACCTGCGGGCTGTGGACAGCTAGCGGTGCCCGAGGGATATCAATCCACGAGCCACACGCTCCGGTCTTGGGCTCAAAGGCCCCAAAAATTATATGATCGATCCGAGCAGAAACCGCCGCGCCCGCGCACATGGCACAAGGCTCAAGCGTGACTACTAGGGTACATCCCGTTAAGCGCCACCCGTCATCGTGGTGCTGCGCTGCTTGAGCTAATGCCATCATTTCGGCATGACCGAAGGGGTCCTGATCAGTTTCCCGACGATTATGCCCCATACCAATAACATCCCCGGCCGCATTGATCACCACCGCCCCCACGGGGATCTCTACACCTGGGCACCTCGTGGCCTCAGCAAGAGCACGGCGCATATAGGTCTCTGCACCCTGCTGGTGCTCGGGGCGCGGTAATACTGGTGGATCAACACTGCTCGTTGCAGGGCGAGAGGTCTGAGGGCGCGGATCCATCAGGCGCTCTATTCGCTGATATCCATACCGACGGCGCGACTGAATTCCTCCTCGCAGCCTAATTCTTCACACAAGCTCTGCAGCTGTTCAGAGGCCCACCACTCGGATTCATCGCACAGGATAGAAAGTACCTGCTCGCTGATGCCAAGATCGGCTAGAATATCGAAATCGCCGTCAGGCCAGCCTTCGGTGTCGGCAAAGTCCTCCTCGGGAATATCGGGTATATCAATATCCATCTCTTCGAGGAGCGAAGCGGCGAAGTCATCGACAGCTGCCATGGAGGCGTCGGAAAGAAAGAGTCGGACGCGGCTCGGCGTTGGACGGACGATGACAAAGTACTCATCATCGACACATAAGAGGGCAAAGGCCGCAGACTCCGCGCGCAAGCCGCGCACAGCCTTAATGGCGGTTTCGATATTGGTAGAGTCCTCAGAAAACCGTCGAACCTGCCAGTTCGATTCGGATCGGGTGACAGTTACGGCAAAATTACGCTCCATACCGAACAACCTTAGTCCTTGTGTGCCACACTTAGCATGTGAGTATTAACCAAATTTCCCGTCCCGTCTGCATTCTTGGCCTCGGTCTGATCGGAGGCTCACTCATGCGCGCCCTCCACGAGCACGGGGTCGACGTCTTCGGCCACAACCGTTCACCGTCTGCAACCCGCAAGGCCCGCGCGGAAGGCTTTGATGTGACCACGGATCTCACCGAGGCTCTAAGTCGCGCGGCGGAGAGTAATGCTCTTATCGTCCTCGCTACTCCGATGCCCGCTGTCGCCTCGCTACTCGACGCTTTGAATGAATATGCTCCGCACTGCGGATTCACCGATGTCGTCAGCGTCAAAGGCGAAGTATATGCCCTCGTGAAAAGCCGGAATATGCAAGACCGCTACGTGGGAGGGCACCCCATGGCAGGCACGGCCGAATCAGGGTGGGACGCTTCCTTCCCAGAGCTCTTTCGCCGCGCCGTGTGGGTAGTTACCTTTGATCACCTCGTCGATTCAACAGAGGTTAGCCGTACCTGGAAACGTCTCTGGATTGATGTGGTGCATATGGCCACTCTCGTGGGGGCGGAGGTGGTACCCGCTCGGGTCCATGCCCATGACCTGGCCGTTGCACGGGTGAGCCATCTACCTCATATTCTCGCTGAGGCCCTCGCGATCGTGGGAGATAATGGTGGGGCACTCGCCCTCTCTCTTGCGGCTGGTTCCTTTCGCGATGCCACCCGTGTTGCCGGCACATCACCATCCTTGGTTCGTTCGATGTGCGAGACCAACCATCTTGCCCTCGGTGAGGCACTCGATGAATGTTTAAGCATTCTCCGTGATGCTCGTGCCCATCTGAGCCCACCACAGGCTGAAATTCAAGATTTAGTCGATAGTGGTTACCGCTCTCGCGTGCGCTTTGAAGCGCGCTCAGGTCTTAATGCCTCTCAGTCTGTCAGCCCCGCCAAGATCTCCAATCGCCCCGTTTTCCGGTTGCACCACGACGGCACCGATTGGGCCAATCAGCTTATTCAGGCCGAAAATCTTGGTGCCCGCATCGAAGTGCTCTAATAACAGGCAGACAGGAGCATATAAAGGCATCTCCAGCTAGCTTCTACCGCGAGGCCCGAGAACAAAAAGAAAACCCACTTCAGACTTGGTGTGAAGTGGGTTTTCTTTTTATGGTGCGCCCGGAGGGATTCGAACCCCCAACCTTCTGATCCGTAGTCAGATGCTCTATCCGTTGAGCTACGGGCGCAAAATTGCGCTGCGGTGCAACGAAGTAAAACACTACACCGCAGCTAAAGACTTTCGCAAATGGCCTTATAGACGGCCATTTCATGAGATCCCTACAGCACAATGAGGCCAAAGGCAGGAACTGCAAGGAAATAAGTTACAAGGGTAACGAGTACAACTCCGATTACATTCAACCAGATACCACCCTTGATCATATCGCCAATTTTGACGTATCCAGAACCATAGGCGATAGCATTAGGTGGGGTAGCCACTGGCAGCATGAATGCGCAGGTTGCGGAGAGCGCAACTGGAATCGTGAGCAGCAGAATATTCTGATCTCCCGAAGCCGTAAGCCCAATACCTATGGCTACCCCGGCCATGATTGGCAGGAAGGTAGCCGCGGTGGCAGTATTTGACGTGAATTCTGTGAGCAATAAGACCACTGCAGCAATGGCGAAGATCAGCAGAATAACGGGAAGCACTCCGAAGCCTTTAGCTAATTCACCAATCCACAAAGAAAGCCCCGACGTGGCGAACATTTTCGACAACGCTAGGCCACCACCGAAAAGAAGAAGCACATCCCAGGGGAGCTCATTAGCTGTTTTCCAATCCATCAAACGAACGCCGGTCTTGGGATTAGCAGGGATAATAAACATCAGCATCGCGGCACTGAGCCCGATAGCAGCATCGGCTACCTTAATATCGGATCCGGTCCAAGAAATTGCCAAGGGGAGAAAAACCCACGCGAGGGCCGCTCCAATAAAGATCACTGCGGTGGCACCTTCACCGAAGCGGATGGGTCCCATGAGAGCAAGTTCCCGGCGGATCATCTCCCGTCCCCCCGGAATATGATCGACTTCAGGTTTAAATACCGTGATTAAAACCGCCCAGGCGATCACCATAAATACCAACGCTAATGGAATGCCAACCAGCATCCACTGCCCGAATCCGATTTTAACGTTGTGGTTATCCGCCATGTAGGCCACGAGCAGCGCGTTTGGTGGGGTACCAATGATGGTGCCCAAGGAACCGATGGAAGCAGCATAAGCAATGGCGAGCATTAAACCGGTGGCAAATTTCTTTTGATGAGCCATTCCCCCGACGGTATCTGCAGTGAGCTGTAATACCGATATGCCAATGGGTAGCATGACCACAGCAGTAGCGGTATTAGAAACCCACATAGACAAGAATCCGGTGGCTAACATAAAGCCAGCGATGAGCTGCTTGGGTTTGGTACCCACTAGGAGCACAACATTTAAGGCAAGTCGACGGTGTAAATTCCACCGCTGCATCCCGAGAGCAAGGATGAAGCCACCCATAAAGAGGAAGATTGTGGGAGAGGCATAGGGGGCGGAAATATCTCCAAACCCGATAACCTGAGCCATCGGGAAAGCGACAAGTGGAACGAGCGCTGTAGCGGCCAAGGGGATCGCCTCTGTCATCCACCACGCTCCCATGAGTACCGCCACCGCGGCGGTGATACGGAGCGTATTATAATCAAATTCCTGATCGGGTTTGAGCTCGCGCACTAGCTGCACTGAGGATTGCGGGAAGATTAGATAAATAATGATCGCGGCGACGAGACCACCAATGAGGCCGATCGCTTCGCGGCGCCACTCTTTGGGGTCAAGAGCTTGTGAATCTTCAGCGAGGGCGTGCGCTGATGACTCGTGAATAATAGGAATACTCATGGAATATCAACCTCCTTCGTCAGCGGTCTTTGGATTGCCAAGACCGACTAAGTGAGTCTCGCAGCCTCCAATCCTCGGCCGAACGTCGCATGATATCAGTCAGCGGTTACGAAACCAGTAGTAGCTCATTAGATTACCCTTAATGACTTTGGTTGCACCTAAGAAAAACGTTATTTTTCCGGCCACAGACACCCTAAAAGGGTCAAACTTGCAGGATATACCATTTTCCAAATCCGTATATTTCTCCGCAAAAACTGATGCATAAGCCCCTAGATAGGGGTGGAAATGTGTTCTTAAGTTCCTCTTCAGGCGGTATCGTTAGCTTTACGATGTGCACATGCATTATCACCTGAAATCGCGAAGATTCACGCGGGCACCGCGATTACCACGTCTAAAGAACTCTAGTGTCACATGAGAAATCCCAGCCAGTTGGTAATCTGGCTGGGATTTATTTGGTGCGCCCGGAGGGATTCGAACCCCCAACCTTCTGATCCGTAGTCAGATGCTCTATCCGTTGAGCTACGGGCGCCTGGCGGAGACGAGAGGATTTGAACCTCCGGTCCTTCGTTAAAAGGACAACTCATTAGCAGTGAGCCCCATTCGGCCGCTCTGGCACGTCTCCAAACCACAAGGCGATCCAAATAATTGAATCTCGCTAAATAATACGCACAACCCCAGCCGCGGCGCAAAACTGCCAAGTAAAACCTTGTATTCTCGACGCTCAACGCGATGATTCAGCACCCTGCAGTCTAGAATAAACCCATGCACATACGCGGCGACTTAAACGACATTCCTCCCTATATTCCAGGTGAAAACCTGCCTCACGCCCTTAAGCTCTCCAGCAACGAACTCAGCCACCCGCCACTTCCAAGCGTTCAGGAAGCCATGCATTCTGCGGTAGCTGGGGTGAATAGGTATCCGGATATGTCCGCCCGCGCCTTGAAAGCTGAGCTCGCTGACCACTTGGAATTAGATGAAGCCTGCGTCACTGTAGGTTGCGGATCCTCTGCGCTGTGCCAACAACTTGTGCAGATTAGCTGCCTGGCGGGCGAGGAGGTCATCTTTCCGTGGCGCAGTTTTGAGGGCTACCCCATTTTTGCGCGCGTCGCCGGCGCCCGTCCCGTTCCCGTGGCTCTCACCTCAAACTTTGAGCACGATTTAGAAGCGATGCTGGCTGCCATTACAGAGCAGACGCGTTTGATTTTCTTATGCAATCCCAATAACCCCACTGGCACAGCCCTGCGCGCACCAGAATTTGAAGAATTTATGGATCAAGTGCCGTCTACTGTTATTGTTGCGCTCGACGAAGCCTATATTGAATACCTCCGCGATCCGCGTGCACCCATTGCCCTCCGCTACCTTCAGCGCTATCCCAATCTGGTGGGCTTAAGAACCTTCTCGAAAGCGTATGGCCTTGCAGGTTTGCGTATCGGCTACGCTTTCGGCAATCCCGCGATTATGACGGCCCTGGATAAGGTCGCGATCCCGTTCGGGGTAAATTCGCTCGCTCAAGCAGCAGCTATAGCCAGCCTGCACGCTCATGACGAAATTTTAGAACGCACCGAAGAAGTCGTGGCACAACGCGCACGGCTCGCCGATTTTCTAGAGTGCGGCAATTCTGAAGCAAATTTCCTCTGGTACCCCACTGATCAGGCGTCGATAATAGCTGCGAACTTACGCGAACAAGGGGTGATCACACGCGCTTTCCCAGAAGGCCTGCGCATAACCGTGACCACATCTACAGAGTGCGATGCGCTGATGGGAGCGTGGGAGGCTTGTGGACTGGCCTAGAACTTCAAACGCTTCTTAATTCGCCATTCATGGATAGTCAACCAAATGAGGATGATATCGATAATAGTCAGGGTGAGCAGCCCAATAGTGACCTCAAAATACATCTCATAGCTTTGATAGACTACAAAGCCCACTAAAACGGCGATCATCAGAGGATAGGCCCATAATTTGCCGCGCAAAACTGCCACAATCAGGATGGTTTTCACCACCGCATGAACTACTAGATAGAAGACGATATAGTTCTGAGTGCTGATGTCAATACTGTCGACGCTATTGATAACCGCGCGCGCGAATGGAGCGGAGGGGTCGGCGAGGAGCTGATCGCGGGTGAGCCATTCAGCCATATCGCGCCAGCGTTCCACAGGAATGACCTTGATCAGGGCGGCAAGGATAAGCTCGAAGAATCCCAAGATTAGCTTGAACCACAGCGTCGCTTTGAATGTGCGAATCAAGACTTTATCTTGCGTACTTAGGTCTGCATTTTTCAGACTCACACACTGTCCTTTCCAGCGGCACAGAAGTTCTTCACCCCGCCGGGGTTACACCCCTTTCGCGAAGTAAACTACTGGCGACTATTGTAACCCTGCCACGGAAAAACACCAGACAGCGGCTGCTTCTTCAGATTCTAAATGACTACGTTGATTTCGCGGCTTTCAGAGCGATGATTTCCAGGCATTTATAATCCACATCTAGGTTCGGGATCTTATGCGTTAGCCCACTCGTAATTGCTCGCCGCCTTTTAAGAGTTGGCCTGATTTTATGAGAAATACTGCCAGATATTAAAAGGGAGAGGAGTTATTGGTCACCTCAAGGGGATACCACTTCCACCACGGAGGACATAGCAATCACTCGTCGCCTCGCTCGTACGTCTCCCACTAGCTAGTTAATCTTTTCGACCGTGATTATTCGTAGACGGCAGGTTCCATCGAAAAAAACAGCATATCTTTGCGGGCACATAAACTCTCAGGACACAGCAGGCGAGGGTGGATTGGGTGAGGGGTCTACATCAGAAGAAAAACAGAAAGCAGTAGACAATCTGTAGCAGGGAGACTCCCACCAACCCCACTGTTTTCGGGCTATGAGTTTTTTGTATAGGGGTGGCGTCGATTTTCGCCATCGGAGTGTGGGCTCCTGCTGGATTCTTGACAGTTTAATTTTGGGGCCATTTTGGGGCCATTTTGGGGCCACTAGGGTCATTTTGGGGCCACCTTAGGGCCATTCTCGAGACAAACGAGAACAACAGCAGATACCTCACAGGAGACAAACGAGAACAACAGCAGATACCTCACAGGAGACAATAACCCCTGCTAGACAGCTAAAAGCCCAGCTACACGAGGTAGCTGGGCTTTTTCCTTGCGGAGATGGAGGGATTTGAACCCCCGGTTGGTTTCCCAACGCTGGTTTTCAAGACCAGTGCATTCGGCCGCTCTGCCACATCTCCAGTGCGATTTTTCGCTTCCCAGATCATACATCTTTTCTGAAGGACACGCATAATCTACGGTAGCCTTGACTGTTATGAAAGCTATCGCAATTACAGAATCCAAAAAACTCGAACTCCTCGAGACACCAACTCCCCGTATCGCTGATGGAGAAGTACTTGTTAAGGTGCGCGCGGTAGGCGTTAATCGCGCTGATATCTTGCAAGCTGCCGGCCACTATCCACCCCCTGCAGGGGAATCCGAGATCCTCGGATTGGAGTGCGCAGGAGAAATCGTCGATCCTGGGACCACTCATAGGAAAAAGGGCGAAAAGGTTGCGTGTTTGCTTGCTGGTGGTGGTTACGCCGAATATGTGGCGGTACCTGAAGGTCAACTCTTCCCAATTCCGGCGGGTTACAGTTTCGCTGAGGCGGCTGCTGTAGTAGAGGTGGCAACCACTGTGTGGTCGAATATCGGCATGTTAACCGGCTTAGAAAAAGGACAGACCATTCTGATTCATGGTGGCGCAGGGGGAATCGGCACCTTTGCTATCCAACTGGCAAAACATATTGGGGCTCGAATTGCAGTGACCGCTGGCAGTGATGAGAAATTGCAACTGTGTCGCTCTTTAGGAGCCGATATCACGATCAATTATAAAGAGCAAGATTTCGCCCAAGAATTGAAGAATTCCTGCGACCGTATCCTCGATATCATGGGCGCAAAATACCTTGACGCTAATCTCGACGCCCTTGCTCCTGATGGCCATATGGTCATTATTGGGCTCCAGGGTGGGGTTAAAGGTGAGCTCAATATTGGCAAGCTCTTAACCAAGCGGGGCAGTATCTCAGCGACCGCTTTGCGGGCCCGCGACCGCGCCGATAAGGCTCGGGTTGTCGCCGATACCACACGTCATATCTGGCCTCTTTTGGAGTCAGAAGTGATTACTCATCATATTCACCGAGTATTCCCACTCGAGGAGGCTCAACGGGCACACGACCTACTTAAGTCTGGTGAAGTTTCTGGCAAACTTGTTTTGGAAGTTTCATAAAACTCGCACCATACTGGCAGTAAAAAGCCTCCGTTAACTTTGATTGGATTTCTCTTGAGAAAGTTGATCCGGGATCAAAGCAGCGGAGGCTTGTTGTTTTTTATTTAGGCAGTAGACCGTTAGCTCGAGCAGTCTCCACCAAGATGGAAACGAGCGTTAGGGTGAGGCCAGTGGCCCACAGAATGGTATATGTAGTGCCGATGCGGTAGTCATTAGCGGCATCGTTCTTTAAAGAGCTTTGGATGGCTGCGTTATCCGCTGGCTTATCCTCAGAGGAAGAAAGGGCGGATCCGTATCCGGGATGTATGCCATTTCCGTTGGGATCGAAGAATTTTTTTAGCCACCAGTAGGTGTATTGCTCGTCGGTAATAGTAGACGAGGTCACATCATTAGCTTGAGCCACCGCAGTGGACAATGACAAGGCGGTAACGGCAGCCATGAGAGCGGCAGAGAATCGCTTCATAAAAACTCCTAAGCTTGAGGTTGAGTCTGAAGGTGCGCAGGTATTTGTGATCGATGCCTGCGAGCTATCAGTAGCATAATGAGATAGTTATTTATTAAAATACCCAATAGTAGAAATCAACCCTTTTAAGGGGTAGTTTCCTTTACTGCTCACCCTCAACGAGGGCAGCTAGACTCTGGACCAATCTATCAATATCGTGCCTGGTGTTATAGGGAGCCAAACTGCACGTAATAGCACCTTCTTCCTGATTGAGGCCCATCGCTACAAGCAGCGGGTCAAGCGTGGTCAGAGTGCTCACAACGCGATTATCAACCAGGTACTGATGGATTGTTTCCGCGCTTAAACCTGGAATGCAAAAAGTGGCACGAGGAAGCCGTGGCACCAATGAACCCATAGCTAATTCCCCACTGAGCCCAAAGGTGTATACGCTACTTATATGTTGTAAGGAATCATCGAGGTAGTGACCTAATTCGGTGAGGTATTCCCCCGCAGAATACACACTTCTCTCTAGACGGCGCCGCCTGGAGCCGCGATCCTGCTCCTCCATATCGGCTAGGTGCTCGATAGCCGCAATAACTCCCGCCATCAAAGCTGAAGAGACATCATTAATGAATACATCCCCCGCAAGGCGCGGCACCATGCTCGCACGCTGAAAAGCTAGACAGGATAGGGCAGGACCCCCGAGAACACTCAAATCGAGCGCAATGATATTTGCGCCGAGAGCTTCGAAAGTGACGGGGCTAAAACCCAAGGTAGGTGTAGCGTCGACAAGCAACCAACTGCGGGAGGTAGCGCGAATAATCTCGCTCATGCGCACCAGGTCATGCATAGAGCCAGTTAGCGGATGAGCACTCATGAGCGAGACCAGGCGGGTGGAGCCGGTAATGAGGGTGGCAAATTGCCATGGAGGTACCTCTCCCGTGCCTAAATCGGACTCGGCAATAATAGTGGGTCTACCGGTGATAGCGTGAGTATTAAATCTCGAGGTAACTACCTCCCCGCCTCGGCGAAAGAGCGGTTCCACCGCACGCGATAGACGTTCGTATAGAACAGGCAGGCTAGGTCCAAAGATGATGGCGTCAGCTGTCGTGCCGGTGAGGTCAGCCACCGCGATGCGCGCACTGTTTTCCAAACCATCGGCGCCGAAGCGAACGCTAGTGCCGGCGCGACCATGAGAACCGGAGGCGCTTTCTTCGTAGTCCATCACCGCGGACATGCGGAAACCACGGGCAGTAGCGCTAGCGACTGATTCGGGAATTTGGGGGCGCTGGGCGGCATTCATATAGATCCAGCCATCCGCTAAAGATGGGTATAAACCCCTCATGCGTGCGCTATCGAACATCACAGTACCGTATCTCCCACCGTCTACCGGTATACCGAAGCCAAAACCCTTCTCTATAGTATGCCTGTCACTTTCAACTTATGCACCAGCCCAGCTAGGCTTATACTTCGTGGAGCACGAAGACAAGAATTTCACGAACCCAAGTCACCCTCAACCAACCCCCGATCCTCTGATCGCTGCGAAGATTGAGCGAATAACTGCAGCGGACGGCATCGACCCAGAGCCGTCGCACTCGCGCACATTCGGTGCAGCCTGGCACGATCTGGTGCGCGGTTTTAAGCAGCACGAGCTGTGGCTGCAATTAGGCTGGCAAGATATTAAACAGCGCTATCGACGCTCCGTTTTAGGCCCCTTATGGATCACGATTGCTACCGGTGTGATGGCCCTTGCCCTCGGTTTTCTCTACTCTGTGCTCTTTAAAATCCCGGTAGCGACTTTTCTCCCGCACGTGACAGTGGGCCTTATTATGTGGACTTTTATTTCGGGCTGTATCAAGGATGGAGCCGAGGTTTTTATCACCAATGAGGGCCTTATCAAGCAGCTCCCTTCTGCTCTCTCCGTCCACGTATACCGACTTGTGTGGAAGCAGACGCTTTTTCTCGCCCACAATCTGGTGATCTGGCTCGTCCTTATGCTGGTATTTCCCCGCCCCTTGGGGTGGGACCTCCTGCTCGCCTTACCTGCGATGGCGCTCCTCATTATTAATGGGGTGTGGGTGTCGATGTTCTTCGGAATAGTGGCAACCCGCTACCGCGATGTAGCGCCCCTTTTGGAGTCTGGAGTGCAATTACTCTTCTATATCACCCCGATTGTGTGGATGACTCAGACCTTGAAGGATCAAGGTGGCACCATCTCAGAGCGCGCAAAATTAGCGCAGCTTAATCCGCTATATCACTATATGGAAGTGGTGCGCGCCCCCTTAATTGGTGCGGATCTACCCGCCTACCATTGGTGGGTTGTCATCGCGTGCACCGCCACAGGCCTTATCGTGGCGCTGCTGGCCATGAAATACTGGCGTTTTAGGGTGAATTACTGGGTCTAGGCTCCCTTAACTAGAACCTCCGCGCTGCCCCAGATAACAACAATAAGGACAACGATCATGGTCTCCATCGATACTTACAATGCGTGCGTTGATTTCCCTATTTTCGACGCCAAATCTCGCTCCATGAAGAAGGCCTTCCTCGGTGCCGCTGGTGGCGCGATTGGGCGCAATAAAAATAATACGGTGGTGGTTGAGGCCCTGCGCGATATCAATCTTCACCTAAGAGAAGGCGACCGCGTGGGTCTGGTGGGCCATAACGGCGCCGGCAAATCTACTTTGCTCCGTCTCCTTTCGGGCATCTACGAACCTACCCGCGGTTCCGCGCATATACGTGGCCGAGTAGCCCCGGTTTTTGATCTCGGGGTGGGCATGGATCCAGAAATCTCAGGCTATGAAAATATCGTGATCCGTGGGCTTTTCCTTGGCCAAACACGCAAACAAATGCGTAAGAAGATGGACGATATTGCGGAGTTTTCCGAACTCGGCGATTATCTCGCTATGCCACTACGCACCTACTCCACAGGTATGCGTATCCGTCTGGCTTTAGGCGTCGTTACCTCTATCGAGCCTGAAATTTTGCTTCTCGACGAGGGCATCGGTGCCGTTGATGCCGCCTTTATGGCCAAAGCGCGCACTCGCTTACAAGAGCTAGTAGAGCGCTCAGGAATCCTCGTCTTCGCTTCTCACTCCAATGATTTCCTAGCGCAGCTATGTGATACTGCCATCTGGGTGGATCACGGACAACTACGCCAAGCAGGCCCCATCCCGGAGATTGTCCAGGCCTATGAAGGCAAGGAAGCCGCCGATCATGTGCGACGCATCATGAGCCAAAGCGATTAAGGTGAACCAAGATCTGTGGGAGCTCTACGCCCAACTGCGCTGTGCCCACTTGGTGGATCTCACCCACACCTTTTATCCCACCCAGCCACATTTCCCTGGCGATCCTGTAGAAGAACGCACTGAGATCACAAATATTGCAGATAGTGGCTACGCAGTTACCCAGTACCGTCTCGTCGGACAATGGGGAACCCATATTGATGCTCCAGCACACTTTCTGCAATCTGGACGCACGGTTGATCGTATTGATACCGATGATATGATCAGCCCGCTGGTGGTACTAGATTGTCACCGTGACGTACAAACGAACCCGGATTTTCAGCTCGATAAAAAGGCGCTCGTCTCCTGGGAGGCCACCTATGGGCCGATTCCCGAGAATAGTTTTGTGGCTTTCCGCTCTGACTGGTCGAAGCGCTGGCCGGATCAGCACGCACTACTAGGTCTCGATAACCACGGTCATCGCCATAGTCCAGGGTGGACTGTCGATGCCATTAATTTCCTAGTCCAACATCGCGGTATTAGAGCCATCGGACATGAAACCTTTGACACTGATCCAGGATTCCTCGTCGACCGCGGTGAGATGCCGGCCCAGTATGCGATCTTGGCGCATGATCGGTGGCAGATAGAATTGCTCACCAACCTTGATAAGCTCCCGGCGCGCGGTGGACTTTTATGGGCCTCGTGGCCTAAGCCTCTGGGTGGTACCGGTTTTCCAGCGCGAGCTATCGCGCTGATCTCTTAGTAATTATTTCCTTCTTTAAAGCGTTCGGGGTGACGCCAAAGAGTCCATAGGCTGACAATGAGAGTGGCGGTGAGAACCAGGGATACCAGACTAATCCCTAGGATGCTAAAAAATAGCACGGTCATGGCAGGGCTCATTCCACCGGCCCCGACGGGTTCCATAAAGTTATAGCGGATATACATCCCGACGGCCACTAAAATCCAGCTGATCAGGGTTGCTCCTGTGAGTACGCGCATGTGGTCTCGCTTTCTGCCGATCGTTCTTTTGGGCTGTGTCTGCTTAGTCTATCAACCGAGCCATGCTCCCCACTCAAGGGTGCAGTCATTGCTATAAACGAACCGTCAATCAATAGACATAGGGGATGGGTATGTAACAATATCCCTTATGGTATTGAGCTTGCAGGATAAAATTGCCGCCGTTATTGTCACCCACCACCGTGCTGATTTATTACGCCAATCCTTAGAGATTGTGGCGAATCAAACCACCCCAGTGGACTGGATTATCGTGGTAGACAATGGTGCCGAAGATGAGGTAGCCGATCTGCTTACGGATATCGCTGGCGAACGCGGAATCTACCTTCCCTCTCAACGCAACTTAGGAGGGGCCGGAGGCTTCGCCTACGGCTTCTTATACGCCTTGTCGCTAGGCGCAGATGCTATTTGGTGCGCCGACGATGACGGGCATCCCGCCGATGAACACGTGCTCACCACCTTGCTTCACTGTGCCGAGCGGCATCAACTCGCTGAGGTCTCCCCCGTGGTATGCACCAAAGATCATCCCGATCAGCTGGCTTTTCCTTTAAGGCGCGGGCTCAGTTGGCGCCGTCATCGCCACGAATTGGTCGATCCCGATCATCCGGAGGCAGATATGCTTGCCGGGATTGCCTCTCTCTTTAATGGCGCTCTTATTTCCGCCGAGGCCATGGAGATTATCGGGGTTCCAGATTTGCGGCTGTTCATTCGGGGCGACGAGGTAGAATACCACCGTCGATTAGCGCGCTCTGGGCTACGCTTTGGTACTTGCCTAACAACCGCCTATCTACACCCCGACGGGGCGGCAGAATTTAAGCCCATTTTGGGCGGACGGATGCACACGCAGTATCCCGATAATGAACATAAACGCTTTTTCACCTACCGCAATCGTGGCTATCTAATGAATCAGCCTGGGATGCGGCGGCTTTTGCCGCAGGAATATGCTCGCTTCGGCTGGTTTTTCCTTGTGCAACGCCGCGATCTTACGGGCTTTAAAAAGTGGCTGAAACTTCACCGTCTAGGGCGCAAGGAACGATTTATCCGACCTAGCCCCGAGGTTCTTTAAAGATCACCATACGCTGCACCACGAAATTGGTAATAGTGGCCAGGCCTTGGGCTATGACGAAGGAGACGGTATCTACCGCTGCTTGCTCGAGGCCTAGGGAGCTCAGCGGAGCGTTGAGGATATAGTAAACAAAATTCTGTACCGCGAAGGTGGACAGATAGAGAGCAGCAACAGCAAGCCCTGACTTCTTCGACGTCGTGGCATTAAATGTCCATTTAGAATTCATCACATACGCAGTCACAGTGCCAGCACACCACCCGAGGGCCTTAGCACCGGAGCGCGGGAAGCCGAAGAGGTAATTCAGTATTAAGGTGCTGCCATAATCTACAATGGCCGCCACAATACCCACCGCAATAAAGCGACTCAACTGGGTTTTTAAAGAGGAAGATGGTGGTTGGGCACTCATGAGCATAGAGCATACCGCACCGCACAGTCGGCTAAAATCAGGGGTCGTTAGCGCCTAAGCAATTCGCGATAAATATCCATCCGCTCTGCAAGATTCATGGTCTCTCGACCCCCCGCTCCCAAGGAAGCAAGCGCCGCCAAGGATTGTTGGCACATCAGCCGAGCGCTCGCTGGATCGATTTCTCCTTCTAGATCAAGTCCGTCAATCAGGGAAGAGATTATATAATCGGTGCGCTCTTTGCTGCTCATACAACTAAAGGCCAATACGCAGATCCAGAAGGCCTGCCTCCTATGAGGTTCTTTTTCGATCGGTAATTGCGAGAGTACCTGGCTAATGGTCGCATCTATTGTTGGGGTTCGCGAAAAATCTATGGCTTTTAGTAGAGGCACAAAATCATAAATACCTGAGGTGCGGATGATATCGACCACTTCTTCGTGGGCTAGGGCTAAAACCTCGTGAATGACCTTCGAGCCGGTGAGTGTGGCATTAATCGCCTGCGGATCGCACTCCCCTGGGCCGAAATTTCCAACCCCTGCGATGCAGATAATATCGGGGGTGGCTATATCGCGGGGGATAATATCGAGGACTTCGGTATCGAAGGACCACAGTCCCCATTCTTGATGCAGATGCTCGCCTGGCTCGGCTAGATACTCCCCCACTAAACGCGCAGGATCCAGGGCGGGGTAGAGTTTCGCAGCCGTGGTACAGCAGTCAGATTTATGGCCGTCGATACCGAAGACGGTAGGTAAAAGCGCATTAAGTTCGGCAATACTGAGAGCCTGATTGACCCCAATAAAGCGTACGATTTCCTCAGTGGCTGATACCGCTTGAATCCTCACAATGCTCGTTCGGGTACCCCATTCGCTTGCCGCCTTATTCATTTTTGCAGCCCGCACCGCAGTCAATGAGGTCACGTGGGTGGCAGGCGGTGAGGTGGGCATAGACTCCAGCCTAGACACAGATTCTTAATCAGGGTGGTGTGGTCTCTGCGGCACTGATAAATATTGGAAATATTGCCAGTATATTCTCAGTTTTGCTCCCCTCTTGGTGCTACTTGAGGAAGTACCATGGATGATATGTTTGGTCTTTTTAAAAAGAAGCAGCAACCAAAGCCCCATGTCGCGGCAGAGCGCACGAATCTGCCCATGAGCGATCATATGACGCGGCTGGTTGCTGAAGAGCTTCCCCTCCTCGATTCAGATTCGCGCGGGCGGATCTATTCCATCTTGGAATCCTACGAAGGACCGACAATCACCTCCCAGGAGGAGTTGCCTGAAGAGATTCGGCGCCTTCTCGATCTTTAAGCGGGAGTATCGCGTTATACTCCCGTCGTCTTTCTCTCACCCGATCCCGTGCTCGGTACAATCTCACACCGAAGGTATTGGGATAGTGCCACGGCACATGGGTAGGGTGGAATCGTTATCTGTATCAAGAAAACAGTCCTTTTTACCTAAGAAAGTGGGCTAGACCCTTCATGACTGATCATTCTCTGCTTGCTACCAAAGCTCAGGAACTCACCGGTTGGGGACGCACCGCCCCCACCACCGCCCAGGTGCTGCGCACCCCCGATCTCGAGGAAATGGTGCGAGCCGTCCGCCTGGTGGCCGAGGATAATGCCGCGAAGCCGGACTATCTCAAGCGCGGTGTTATTGCCCGTGGCATGGGGCGTTCCTACGGCGACCCTACTCAAAACGCTGGCGGCTTGGTCATCGATATGCAGGATCTCAATAAGATCCATTCCATCGATCCAGAAACCGCAGTTGTTGATGTAGATGGTGGTGTCACTCTAGACCAACTCATGAAAGCCGCTCTGCCATATGGGCTCTGGGTTCCGGTTCTACCTGGTACCCGCCAGGTCACGATCGGTGGTGCCATCGGCCCCGATATTCACGGCAAGAACCACCACTCCGCCGGCTCTTTCGGCGATCACGTATTATCGATGGAACTGCTTGTTGCCGATGGCCGGATCCTCCATATTGAGCCAGAAGGCTCTGCGGACGATCCCGATGGCTCCCTCTTCTGGGCCACCGTCGGTGGCATGGGTTTGACCGGCATTATTGTGCGCGCCCGCATCAAGATGACCAGAACCGAGACCGCCTATTTCATCGCAGATGGCGATCTCACTGCCAACTTGGACGAGACCATCGAATTCCACTCCGATGGTTCGGAGAAGAACTATACCTACTCCTCCGCATGGTTCGATGCTATTTCCCCAGAACCCAAACTCGGCCGCTCCGCTATTTCGCGAGGCTCGCTGGCTACCTTGGCTCAGCTCGAGGAATTGAATCCTAAGCTGGCTAAGGATCCGCTGAAATTCAATGCGCCCCAATTAGTGACCGTTCCTGATATCTTCCCCTCATTCACCATGAACAAGCTATCCATGATGGCCATTGGTGAATTGTGGTGGCTCAAGTCCGGCACTTACCGCAATCAGGTGCAAAACCTCACTCAGTTCTATCAGCCCTTGGACCTGATCGGAGAGTGGAACCGCGGTTATGGTTCGCGTGGCTTCTTGCAGTACCAGTTCGTGGTCCCCATGGATGCCGTGGAGCCTTTCAAGGAGATCATCCGGGATATACAGCGCTCTGGCCACTACTCGGCTCTGAATGTATTTAAGCTCTTCGGACCGGGTAACCGCGCCCCGCTCAGCTACCCAATGCCGGGCTGGAATGTCTGCGTTGACTTCCCCATCAAGCGCGGCCTCGGAACCTTCCTTGATGAATTGGATCGCCGAGTTATGGAATTCGGTGGCCGTCTCTACTTGGCTAAGGAATCACGGACCTCGGCAGAGAATTTCCACAAGATGTACCCAGAGATGGAAAACTGGCTCACAACCCGCAATGCGATCGACCCGCACGGTGTTTTCGCCTCAGATATGTCGCGTCGCCTCGAGCTTCACTAATTCATTTCCCTCTCCTCACATTTTCTTAAAGGAAGGCATCAATCAATGCTTAATGCTGTGGGCCAAGCCCAATCTATTTTGCTCCTCGGGGGCACCTCCGAAATCGGACTCGCCATTGTCCAAGAATTCTTAGATAAGGGTCCAGCCAAGGTCATTCTGGCTGCCCGCGATAAATCCCCACGCCTCGACATCGCCGTCAATGACGTCAAAGCCTGGGGTGCCCAGGAGGTGGAGGTCATTAATTTTGACGCCACCGACTTCGACTCCCATCCAGCCGTTATCGACCAGGCTTTTGCTGGCGGCGATATCGACGTTGCCATTGTGGCCTTTGGTACTCTCGGGGATCAAGAAGCCCTCTGGCAAGACCAGAAGTTGGCTGTCGATTCCGCTCAGACCAACTTCACCGCAGCCGTCTCTGTGGGCGTACTCCTGGGTGAATACCTGAAGAAACAGGGTCACGGAAACCTCATCGCTCTCAGTTCCGTAGCTGGGCAGCGTGTCCGACGCTCTAATTTTGTCTACGGCGCTGCCAAGGCTGGCTTTGACGGATTCTACGTCAATTTAGGCGTTGCGCTGCGCGAATTTGGTGTGCGCGTACTCGTCGTTCGCCCTGGCCAGGTTCGTACCAAGATGAGCGCAGAGGCTGGTGAAGCACCGCTGACCGTAAATCGCGAAGATGTCGCAAAGGCAACCTTCAACGCTGTGGTGGCCAAGAAAGATGCGATCTTCGTCCATCCTCTCTTCCAGTACGTTTCGCTCGTATTCAAGGTGATTCCGCAGGCAATCTTCCGTAAACTCCCCTTCTAATTCTTCTGTTTTTAGAGGTTTTTTACAGGCTCTTTTAGGCACCGAGCAGGTCTTGATCATGATGATCAAGACCTGCTTTTTGTCACATAGACCCCTGTGGTTACAGTGGCGTATGCGCATAATTGGCTCTATGTATGGGAAACTAAAATAATGACTGTTCAGGACCAATCACCAAGTCTTTCGGGTTCGCGCTGCCAAACACAGCACCTCCAGCACCCGTCGGCTTATGCCCCTGATGTTTTGGCCACCCCCGTCACTGTGCTCGCAATAATCCTAGCGGGTCTCGGCGGTGGGCTTTTCACCCTCGCTTCGTGGCTTATTATTCACACCACAAATCTGCCCGCGTTTGGCCCCTCCAATGTGACCCGAGCTCTCTCCTCCCTCGGGTCCATGCTGGTTGTGTTGGTAACTGGACTAGTGGTCTACTTCCTTATGAGCGATGCAGCACACGCACGTCGCACCCCTCGGTGGCGACAGATTTTCAGCTACTTTATCTGCTATTTATCCCCAGCTGCACTAGTAGTAACCACCCTAGCTATCCCCCTCTCTGCCACCTCGCTATATCTATCAGGAGTGACAGTTGATCAGGGTTTCCGCACCCAGTTTCTGACGAGGCTCACGGACTCATGGCAACTCTCAGATATGAACTATATCGATATGCCCTCTTACTATCCCGGCATGTGGTTCTGGTTTGGCGGCCGATTGGGCGATCTACTTAATCTCCCTGGATGGGAAGTCTTCCAACCGTGGGCAATGGTATCGATTGCCCTGGCTGGAAGCGTGCTCGTCCCGGTGTGGCAGCGTCTAACTGGAAGCCTCCCCGTAGCTACAGCCATCGCGTTGGTAAGCGTATGTATTGCGATTGTAACGAGTGCGGAAGAGCCCTATGCGGCTATCATTGCCCTCGGGGTTCCGGCGGCAACCATCATGGTGCACCGCGCCTTAGTTGGCGGAAATCTAGCGCTTGTGGGCATGACCTTGTACCTTGGGATCTCAGCCTCCTCTTATACGCTCTATACCGCGGTGGTGGCCTTGAGCTGCATAGTTGTGGCAGCTTGCTTTGCGGCCCTGGTCCTTAAATCCTTCGCACCTGTACTACGGCTGGGCATCATGGGTATTGGTTCCATGCTCTTAGCCGCTATCTGGTGGGCACCCTATCTGTATCAAGTTTTCTCCGGAGCTCCCACCAGCGGTTCCGCCGCCCAAAAATATTTGCCGCTCGCTGGTTCGCAGTTCCCACTTCCTATGCTGATCCCTGATGCTTTGGGAGTCATCTGCCTGATCGGCCTAATTTATCTGCTAATACGGTGGTCCCACCCAGATATTGCCACCATGGGGATCTCGCTCATGGTTTTCTACGGGTGGATTACGCTATCGATGGCTGTAACCCTCACCGGTACCACGCTTTTAGGTTTCCGCCTGGATGCCGTGGTGGCACTCATCATGGCTACCGCCGGGGTACTAGGTTTGGCTGAGTTGCGTCTATTGGGCGTCCACCGGCTCGTAACCACCGCCCAACCTGGAGGCCTCAGCCCCGGCTTTTCCCAAGCACTCACCACTTTTATGGTGGTTATCTTATCGATCGGTGGTGTGTCCTATGTACAAAATATTCCGAATCGTTTAGCCCACTCCATAGATTTGGCCTATACCGATACCGATGGCCGCGGCCACCGGGCAGATCTTTATCCCCCCAATGCCGAGAAATACTACCCTGAGATCGCTGACACGATTATGGCGAAGATAGCAAAACCCGCCCGTGAGATCATCGTCCTTACTGATCAGCGCAATCTTTTAGCCTTCCACCCCTTCCGCGGCTACCAAGCCTTCACCAGCCATTATGCCAATCCCCTAGGTGAATTTGAGGCTCGCAATGCGGCCATCGAATCCTGGGCCGAAGCCTCCTGGAAAGAGCAGATGACGGGCCAAGACCTGATCACTCTCATGGAACACAGTCCGTGGCGCATCCCTGATGCCATTGTGTTGCGCGGGGATCTCAAAGCTCTGCAGAAGCAGCTGGCCACAGGAGACAAACCCGACGGGTGGATCTTCGATATAGCCGAGGATATCTACCCCAACAATCCCAATGTGCGTTTTAAGGGCAGTAGCTTTAACCCTGCTGTTTTTCTCGGCGATAATTCTCCTTGGGAGATCACCCCAGTAGGATCATTTGTGGTGGTGACTAGGCAGTGACTCATCCGCACCCCCGCCCCTTATCCCCCGATCATTCTGAAAGCATCACATCCAACGGTCTTATGAATTCCTCTTCTCTTGCTACGGATACTCGACCCCCGATCCACGAAGATATGGCACCTGGATCCCTAACCTTGGGCCAGGCTCCTGGATGGCTGAAGAAACTCGCTGCCCTTTCTGGAGTCTTGGGTTTTTTCTTCTTCATTCTGACCCCGTTCATGCCGGTGAATCAGGTGCAGTCCTCCTTCGAGTGGCCCCAGAATCGCTCCCTCAACCAGATCAGCGCCCCGCTGGTTTCCTATGCCCCGCAGCGGCTAGATGCCACCATCCCGCTGCAAGCATTAGAGCAATTGCGTGACGATGAAACCCTCGTCTTCTCCACGCTCCCACCCTCGAGTGAGCAATCCGCCACTCGCGGACTTTTTGTTCGGAGCATAGAAGGCAATATTGAGGTGTCCTCCTTGGGTACCATCCTCCTACAGGTTCCTGCCGCGGAGGTGGCCGAGCTGCCTAAGGATGCGACTCTGCAGATTTCCACCACCGAGGAACTGAGCACAGCCGAGATTCCCGGCACAGATTTATCTGGGCAGAGCGAGGACGAGAAGGATCTGCGCCCGCAAGTTTCTGGTATCTATACCGAGCTCACCGGTGATGCTGACGCACTCATTGATGCCGGTCTTATGGCTCGAGTTGAGATTAATTCCCGCTATACCTCTTCACCGACTGTGCTGAAGTACTCCACGATGATCCTGGGCGCTATCTTCCTCGGTATAGCTCTCTTTAGTCTGTATCGTCTCGATCGCCTGGATCGTTTAGGCCGCCATCGCTACTGGCCTAAGAATTTTCTCAAGCCACGCATCCTCGATGGACTGGTAGGAGCGGTCTTAGGGTACTGGTATGTTTTTGGTGCCAATACATCCGATGATGGCTTTATTCTCACCATGGCCCGGGCTAAGGACGGGGCCGGGTATATGGCCAACTATTACCGGTGGTTCGGGGTTCCAGAATCTCCTTTCGGTGCCCCTTACTATGATTTCCTCACCCTGCTCTCGCAGGTATCGACGGCCTCGATGTGGATGCGGCTGCCTTCTCTGATAGCGGGAATAAGTATCTGGCTGATTCTCTCGCGCGAAATTTTGCCGCGCTTAGGGCCAGCTCTCAAAACTCGCCGGGCCGCACAGTGGACTGCCGCGTTGATGTTCCTAAGCTTCTGGCTTCCCTATAATAACGGTCTACGCCCGGAGCCCATTATTGCCCTGGGTACCTTAGTCACGTGGGTACTCTTCGAGCGTTCAATTGCCCATCAGCGTCTCTTCCCCGCTGCCGTAGGTACCATAGTTGCTGCCTTCACGCTTGCCTGCGGCCCCACGGGGTTGATGGCGGTATCGGTGCTGCTAGTCAGCCTTCCGCAATTATTACGCACCATGAGCATACGACTGAGCTCCTTAGGGACACAGCGTCGTCATGGCTTGAGCTGGATCGTTTTCCTCGGTCCCTTCTTTGCCGCTGGCACGGCCGTTCTCGTGGCGGTTTTCGGCGATCAAACTCTCGCGACAGTGCTGGAATCCATCCATGTGCGTGGCGAGATCGGCCCTTCTTTGAAGTGGTTCCAGGAATGGCAACGCTATGAGGTGCTCTTCCAGCAGACTGTCGATGGCTCTTTCGCTCGTCGATTTGCGGTGCTGTTCGCATTTATTGCGGTAGGCCTCGTTTTTGCCTCTATTTTACGCCACGGCAAGGTACCCGGCTCGGCTCAAGGTCCCTCGCTACGGCTCGTACTGGTTTTTATTGGCACTCTTTTCTTCATGAGCTTCACCCCCACCAAGTGGTCACACCACTTCGGTGTATGGGCCGGCATCGCCCCGGCTCTTGGCGCGCTTGCTGCCGTAGCTCTCAGTGATTTTTCCACCCGGTCGAAATCTGCGCGCACCCTCTTTGTTGGTGGTCTCCTCTTCGTCTATGCATTCTCGCTCTCGACCACAAACGGTTACTGGTATGTGGCCTCCTATGGAGTGCCATGGTGGGATAAATCAATCCAGATCAAGGCTATTGAAGCCTCTTCGGTGATGCTGGCTATCGCCCTGGTTATTTTGCTGATTGGAGCCATCCAGGCAGTACGCCATCAGGCAGGTCTCGATGGGGAACACGGCGATGACGTCGCACCGCAGAAAAAGCGCCTATTCACCCATATCTTCACCGCACCGATCGCTGCTCTGTGCGCACTCACGGTGCTCTTTAGCATGGCCTCGCTGGCTAAAGGCTTCGTCTCGCAATACCCTGCCTACTCAATTGGCTTAGGCAATCTTCGTACCCTCGCCGGCGATCGCTGTGCTCTGGCAAGCGATACCTTGGTTGAGACAGACACGAACGAGTCCTTCCTCAAGCCCATCGGGACGACCTTAGGGCAATCACTAGAATCCGGGCCAAAATTCCAAGGATTCGAACCCAACCGCATACCCTATCTAGGTAGCCGCTCCACAGGGTTCGTCTCAGATGCGGAGACTCTCAATACCAACCAAGGGTTACGCCCAGAAAATGAAGAGGGCGTCAACGATTCAATCATTCGTCTCCCCTTCAACCTCGACTACCGCACAGTTCCAGTGTTGGGATCGTATTCCAATTTTGAGCAACCCTATGCCGAAGCTATTACCAGCTGGTACCAATTGCCTCCCCAACGTGAGGATGCCCCACTATTAGTGGTCAGTGCTGCAGGTAAGATCGCCTATTTTGATCAGGATGGGGTGCGCAAAGACGGTCGCCGCCTGCTTGTAGAATATGGCGCCGAGAATGAACAGGGAGAACTGGAAAAGCTCGGTGAACTCTACCTCAATGACGCAATTATGGTGCCCACGAACCGGTGGCGGAATCTGCGCTTACCTCTCGATGCGCTCCCAACTGAAGCGACCGTCGTGCGCCTGCATGCTATCGATGATTCCCCCGATTACCGGCAATGGATAGCTTTCACCCCACCGCGTATTCCCACCCTGGCTCCTCTCGATCAGGTGATTGGCCACGATCAACCAGGCATGATCGATTGGGCCGTTGGCTTCCAGTTCCCTTGCCAGCGCCCCTTTAACCACTATGCGGGTGTGGCAGAAATTCCAGGCTATCGCATTAGTGCAGATGCCGATGGCAAGATGCAGGGCTCGAATTTCATGGACTACTATGGCGGCGGTGCACTCGGACCTGCGGAGGCGGTCAATGAATCCTATGAGCTGCCCAGCTACGCCAAGGATGACTGGAAGCGCGACTGGGGCAGTGTTGAGATCTATCAGCCGCGGGCAAATTCCGTAGGTGAAATACCCACCCCGGCTATCATCGATCAAGAAATTATTACCCGCTCCGGGTTGTGGAATCCAGGGCACCAAGCTATCGAAAATGGTAGCCGAGGAGATAGCTAAAGAGACTTAGAAAAATAATAAGCCCGCACCCTATCCACGGTGCGGGCTTGACTCTTATAGAGGCTTAATCGCGAGGTTCTTCGGCGGTCAGTCCCACATAAGCGATGGGAGTAACAAAAGGCTTTTCTCCAAATAATCGCGGTTGCTCGCGACTGTGATCGAGGGGAACTAATTCATTGAGTTCACTAAGCGAACTGATGGGAGTTTGAGGCTGATCACGATCTGCCCGAGCGGCTTTGCGGCACTGTAGCCACAGATAGATAAAGAGCGGATAACCAATCAGGCCCACAATGATATAAATACCGATGAGGATCACTTCAGTGGGAATCTGGAGATTCCACGCAAAGTGCAGTACGAAGGCAATAGCAAACCAGGTTGCCCCATATTTCAGGCGCTGCGCGAAGCTAATGCCAATACTCGTCATGGCCAGGCCAATACCGTAGCCAGCGATTCCGGTGAAAAGGATATGGAGGCCTGGACCTGCAATCGAGCGCAGGCCCCACATCATCAACGTGCCCTCAATATCACTATCTGGGTGGATCAGTCCCCCCATCTGCCCATACAGCAGATTCTCAATAGTATCGAAACCTAAGCCAACAATAATTCCGGTAGCGAAACCGTGCCAGGGGCGATTGAGCTGAGTAAAAGCAGCCATTACTAAAATAACGCCCAAAGTCTTAGCTATTTCTTCTGGGTAAGCGCCTCCAAAGGAGGCGGCGACAATATCCCACCCTAATTTACCGGTGACCTCAGAGACCGCGGTACCAACGAATGTGGCTAGCCCAAAACACACGGCCGAACCCCACGCGAATGAGCTAAATACCCACGCAAAACCGGCGTTCGGCGCGAACCCGGAGCGACTGATAAGAAAATAAAAAGCGATGAGGTAGATCGATACCAGCACCAAGCCGAGGCCAATAGATGCCGGTGAGAGCACCGCAGATAGTCCCACCACGCCTGCTACCCCGAGGGCCGCGAGGATTGTGACAATTAATAAGGTAATGCGGAGGGGTTTGGTATATCTCATGCTGCACTCTCCTGGGGATTCTTCGGGGCATTATCTAGTGCGGTGAAAACCTCCGCGATGCGCGGATCGTATTCGTTTCCACCCACCACAACCATGAGGGCATTATTGGAATTATCGCCGGTGCCAAAGTTGAATCCGAGCTCGAAATATGGATTGTCGCCCAGTGTTCGCATGCGCGCGATATTACCGCTAAACTCCACCTCGCTACTAGGACCCAGAGGCTGTATATACCCCCGCATAGCTCGGGTAACGGTTCGGCGCTGGTTGCTACCCGCCTCGACGACCGAGCTATCAATAGTGATGCCATCGCAATCCCACGATCCGGTATAAAGGGTATCGCTGACGATGCGACACACGAGCGGTTCGCCTTCGGCATTGCGCACCGGAACAGTCCAGTTATAGGCCTCGTCGCCTAGAATAACTTCGGATTCGCGGATTTTTTCGGGTACCACGGCTGCGAGCCCTATAGGAAGGAGCAACAGCAGGGCGAAGATGCCAACAATGGCCCACCACTGTTTCGCATTCGTCGGGGGGTTGTACTGAAAACGACTCATGAGTGGTAATTCTAGGGCATTCACTGCCCTTGTGCAGGACCAGAGAACACTGCCGACGCACGATTCCAGACTCAGCATTACACTGGAGTAATGGCTTTAAATATCACTGATCTTTACCGGTTCGTCAACGGCTCGTGGCTCGATACCCACGAGATCCCCAATGATCGTCCCTCTGACGGGACCTTCTATGCTTTACGCGACCAAGCAGAAGCTGATACGCACGCGCTTTTACTGGAGAATCCTGATACGCGAGCTGGCGCGCTCTATGCCTCGTATATGGATACTGATGGCGTTGAACGCGCAGGGATAAGCGCTATTGACGCTGACCTTGCACTCGTGGATATCTCCACTATCGATGAGTTCCTCCACGCTTTGGGCGCGTTGAGCCGGGTGGGTATCTCCCTTCCCTTCGGTGCCTATATTGAAAAAGATTCTGCCCTCGAAAATGCTAGCGCCTACTTGTACCAAGCAGGTTTGGGGCTACCCGATGAGGCCTACTATCACAAGAGCGAACACGCTGAAATTAGATCTCTCTATCAGGCGCATATTGTCAGAATGCTGGGCTTTATCCCGCAGATCTCAGATCCGGAGGAAGCTGCACGCACCATTCTGGAGCTGGAAACTACGCTGGCTCAAGGGCACTGGGATGTGGTGAGCACCCGCGATGCAGTAAAAACCTTCAATCCTGTTAACAGCGAGGATCTCCCCGCCTATCTGCGCACAATCCTAACTGCGGCTGGATTCCCTGAGGGTCGCTATATTGTGATGATGCCTGACTACTTCGACCATCTGGGCACTCTCCTAGATGAATCTCATCTTGAGGCGTGGAAGTTGTGGGCTACTTGGCATATCATCAAAGATCGCGCTGGCCTGCTCACTGCTGAGATCTCGAAGGCCAACTTCGATTTCTACGGCACCACCCTATCGGGCTCCCTTGAGCAACGCGATCGGTGGAAGCGCGCCCTTGGGGTAGCCGAAAGCTTTGTGGGCCAAGACATTGGAAAACTCTTTGTAGCCAAGCATTTCCCCGCCTCCTATAAAGAGGAGATGCTGGAACTGGTTGACTATCTTATTCGCGCCTACCGTCAACGTATTTCCTCACTGCCATGGATGACCCCGGAAACTCGTGAGAAGGCCCTCGAAAAGCTCGGTAAATTCCAAGCTAAGATTGGCTACCCCGATACTTGGCGAGATTATTCGGGCCTCGAATTCTCCTCCGCGGGGGCAGATCTGGTTGCTAACTACCGCCTGGGAAGCGCTTTTGCCCATGATTATGAAATAAATAAGATTGGCAAGCCCGCTAACCGCGAGGAATGGTTTGCTAATCCACAAGTCGTCAACGCCTTCTATAATCCGGTGGTTAACGATATCACCTTCCCCGCGGCTATCTTGCGTCCTCCATTCTTTGATAAAGACGCCGACGCGGCGGAGAAATTCGGGGCCATTGGAGCAGTAATCGGCCACGAAATCGGCCACGGTTTCGACGATCAGGGGTCCCAGTACGATGGGAACGGCAACCTCAACTCGTGGTGGTCTGCCGAGGATCGGGCCGCCTTTGCTCAGCTCACCGGCAATTTGGTGGAGCAATTTAACGGTAAGGTTCCCCACACGCTTATCGACGCCGGAATTGATACCGCTGGTGTCAATGGCGAATTCACCCTCGGAGAAAATATCGGCGACTTAGGTGGATTAGGGATCGCGGTGGTCGCCTACCGCCTCTACTTAGACGATCACGGTATGAGCATCGACGATACCCCTAGCAAGCCTTTTGCAGTGGAGGGAGGATCGCCGGAGCTATACGAGCACAGCTATAACGGTCTGCAGCGCCTTTTCCTCTCCTGGGCGCATGTGTGGCGCACCAAGCAACGCCCTGAGTATCAGGCACAACTTCTCGCTGTGGATCCGCACTCACCAGCGGAATTCCGCTGCAATATCATTGCGGGCAATATAGCTGAATTCTATGAGGCCTTCGATATTCCCACCGATGCGCCGGTCTATATCGCCCCAGAAGATCGCGTCACTATCTGGTAGCAGAGACAAACCAACCCTCGCCGAAAAATGTTGACGGCGAGGGTTTTTGCTTATTCCCAAGGTCCGCTAAAGCTGGTGGGCCTACAACTTAGGGTTATATGGGCAGCGGTTTTTTAAGGTCCCCATGAGGATCTGAGCCGGAATTACCCTCTATCCTTTTAATTTTCAAGGGCTCTCATCTGCACTACTCCGTTTAACAAAGTGCCTTATCTGCGCGGTCGGTGGATGTCGAAAAGACACGATAGTACGTTGCAGTGCAGATGCACCGCATGAGCACCAGGATGGCGCCAATCAGAGTGGCATAGACGATGCATGGTGATTCTGCTTCTCCAATCTCGCGGCTACGCCCTAGCAGTTTAGACACGAGTGTGGTTACCATGATGCCATGACTAATCCATATTCCGACCCCGAACGTGAAGCCTTCCAAGTTGGCGGTATCGACCGCGATATGAGCGAAGAAG
Organism: Corynebacterium sp. ES2775-CONJ; assembly: GCF_024814515.1. Taxonomy (NCBI): domain Bacteria; kingdom Bacillati; phylum Actinomycetota; class Actinomycetes; order Mycobacteriales; family Corynebacteriaceae; genus Corynebacterium; species Corynebacterium sp. ES2775-CONJ. Next base: position 97,790 of record NZ_JANUXT010000005.1, read on the forward strand.
AACAGCTCGAGCAGCTCGCCTCCTATATTCATGCTCATTATGAGGCCCCAGAGAAGAACCCGCCGTGGTCCGATAACCCCTCCGATCCACTCCCTGCCGATACTTTCGACGCCATGCTCCCGGACCGTCTCACCCACTCCTCCATGTTGATGTTGGGTGCGGCCGTAAATCACGCTATGCCAGGGGTGGCCTTTATCGACGGCATCACGGTTGAGGATCTACCTGAGCTGAATGCAAAAATCTTTAGGCCTTCTCAACCCAGCGGTGCTTGGGCCATCTCCCTCCACCCTGGTGGTTGGTGGAAAGGCTCTGGGGTTGCGCTCGAGAATGCCTGGCGCCCTGAGGTCGCGGGTCTCGCGGAGCTTTCTGGGGTTACCATTGTTGATCTCGACTATCCCCTCCTACCTGAGTCCGATCTCCCCGCCGTGATCGCTGCCGTCACCCAGGCAGCCGAGTGGATTCGTAGTCAAGGTGCTCCATGGGTGGGCGCTTGGGGTTATTCCTCTGGCGGTGCGCTTGCCGTTCTTTGCGCTGAGCTTTTTGACGCCCTCGCACTCACCTTCCCCCATCTTGAGCTTGATGGACTACCCGAAGATATACGCGGTGGCACTGATTTCCCGGCCCTTGACACACTTCCCACCACTTTCATGCAGATTGCCAGCCACGATTCTATTGCTGGCCATTATCCGTGGTTCGAAGAGGCTTCTGCGGTGCGCACTCAGGTTTATACCTCTGAGCATCGGGTGTCCACGCCTACGGTGGCTAGGCAGCGGGTTCGCGATATCGCTGAGTTTTTCCGCAGCAACTATGCCCACGAGAGCTAATTATTATCTGTGGTCCTCTTTAAAGTGCGGCGAGACGCAAGTCTTATATTCGAGTCCAGAACATAACTACTTTGCTATTAGGCTAACCACTGATCGCGGGCCGAAGCGGCAGCGATAGCCAGTGGTTCTCCACCTCGAATGAGCCCCAAACAGCCAAGGCTGTATGGGCATTTACCAAAACATCCTTAACGGTACCGTCAAATCGAACTGTTAAGGATAAATTTTCGCTTCGTGGCAGTCTCTATCGAGACAATCACAAAGGAATCAGTCGGACCATTCAGCCGTATGATTATCGAGACGTCATACGTCCCTTGGAGGATGGGGAATAAGACCCAAATGAGGGTGCTAAAATAGGTTCGGACGATGCTTTCTACCAAAATTAATTCGTAGATAGCCAATCGCTACCAAACAGTAAAGCCGAAGCGAGGATAGTGCGACGCTGCGCACTGATACGTACCGATTGCAGGTGTAGCATTGCGGCAAGTGGGCTGGAGCAATGATCATAGTCGGGAGACAGAAAAGATATAAGGTGAACCATGGTATTTCCTAGGACCGTACAATTGTTCTTGATGGATGGCTCACCCAACGGTCGGATCAAATGCTCTTTAGATAACTGGGTGGGCAAGGTTTATCTCATCCCCCGTACAGAAATCCATCGTTCTAAAAACCGCTCCGAGCTCAACCAGACGGGCGTCTACCTGCTGTTCGGTAATGACACCGAATCCGGAGAAGAACTTCTCTATGTCGGACAAGCCCGTGAACGCAAGAACGGAAACGGGGTGCTCGCTCGCGTGGCAGAGCACCTTGGCGAGGAGAAACTAGACTATTTCACTCATTCCATCTTGATCATCGACTCGGACAACTCGTTTGGTCCAACCGAGATTTCTTATCTGGAAAATGCTTTTTACCAGCATGCCTTAGTCGCCGATCGAGTTCGTGCGGTCAATAGCAATGATCCCTCCCCCGGTAATGTCACCGAAGAAAAGAAAGCCGCCCTCGATGAGTTCATTGCCAACGCCAAAATCCTTATCGGCTCGCTTGGCTACCGAGTATTCGATGCAGTCGATGATGCAAAGGTCATTGCGCCAGAATCACCAGCGTTGTCTCCCAAAGTAGAGCCTCTACTCTATCTAAAGGCCGCTGGAGCATGTGGTACTGGCCGCCAAACTAACGATGGCTTTGTTATTCTCGCGGGGGCCACTCTGCGAGAGGGACTTACAGAGTCGGCACCAGAATCTGTTAAGAAAAACAGACAGCGCTTCGCAGATCGAGTAAGCGCCGATCACAAGCTGCTGCGAGATACGCTATTCACCTCACCCTCAGCGGCCTCTAGTTTTCTCATTGGGGCATCGACTTCCGGAAAAACTTCCTGGAAGAACAGCGATGGCGTAACTTTGCGTGCACTAGAGCAAGCCGAACTTGGATCTACTAGCTCCTCATAACCGCAAACTGTAACCAAAACATCCCCATCACCCCGAGACTGGTCATAGCGGTTTCTGTTTTGCTAAGTGCGGCAACACTAATTGAAAATTTCGGTACCTTAAAACCGCACGCTTGCATCAATGATATCGCTCTATCATTTGCATTTGATCGCCGAGCTTAGTGAGTAAATTTGAATCATCGAGCGCTCCAGGAAGTACTGTAGAAGATCTTCACATCTCCTAGACGCCGCATCACTCTGGGATCATATTAGGTCGTTCATTAGTATGAACACTTCAACGGGTTCCTTCTACGTCATAGGTACTTAGTACTGGTTTCCCTCCGCGCAAGGTGATTTTGCTTTCTGTTTCTGCATTTGTCTCACTTCTCGACAACCAGCCCAGTGGTATTTCTTCCACTTTAGGTCTAATCACTGGAGACAATTCGAGACATAGAATCACAATGCAAAAGGTTAATCCTAGATCAAAATCAGCAACTCTTAGCAAGTCTATTAAGGTGCGCGGTAGTGCAGAAGATTACCCTTGTACTCTGCAAGAGAATAGCAGCGTATATGCCGCACACAACCATTCTTGAAACTAGGGATCACTTCCACCATCTGATTACCTACAAACAATATTTCAATACCCAACGATCGGATCAGCGTACTTACACAGCACATGGGGCGGGCTTCTGCCCAGCCCGTTTGCTGGGCCCATATCCTCGATAAGGACTATCAGACCGGAAATTTTTGACCACCTCGTGTGGCCGATTAAGGGGATCAAGAAAAGAGCAAGCGGTGTACAGTCAAGGTGAGCACCAACTCTTCGTGTTTAGAGAATCTAAATTTATTACCGATCAGCGGTGAGGAGAAACATCGGTGTCTAGGCCACAGAAGATTCCGTTATGGATGGCCGTATCCGCTATCGTTGTCGCCGTAGCACTCTGCGTCCTTGTTGTATCGCTGCGGTTTATAACAAAAACAGCGATATTCCCAGTAATTCTTTCGCTCATGCAACAGATATGCGATCGTATTCTACGAGCGTAAACGGTATGGATATCAAAGAGGTTCGCGACAGGGCCTTCCAAGACGTCCACCTGACCCCTGACATAAAACCCACAAAGAGGTCATAGTCTGTTACGGCAGCTCTGAAGGCAGCCCTAATCCTAGGAAAGCCCGACGGCTGGCGCAGCTTGGCTACGAAACTCTCGCGGCCTCTACGCTCGGCTTGGTTAATCAACCTGCAATATTAATTAAATTTCCACAGGAGCAGTTCGAAGACCTACTCGCCTATGTGCCGAAAAATACCAGCAATGATGAACCTATCACCGTCCTAGGTACATCGATGGGCGCGGAGTACGCTTTTCATTTCGCGACTGAATATGACGTGATAGATAACGTAGTTCTGATCGCACCATCTGCGTACACATTCTTCGGCCTTAATTTTAAAAACCACGGTTCATCGTGGATAGGAAGGGCGAAGAGATTCTTTTTTGTAAATGTTCAGAAGTCCTCTTTCCTTATCTTTATTACCAGTATGCTCATCCCTTCGGTAACTGAGTCGCCCTCCATTCCTAGAGGTTCTTATAACTGTGCCGTCGAGGTGGATACGTATATTCGATCGCGGCTGAGGATACCCGAGCCAATATCCTTATAATCGCTGGCGAGAAAGACCTTTCATGGGATAGCTATGGCATGGCGAAAGTGATCAGTTGACACAATCCTAGAGCCGAAATTGTTTCCCATTTTGATATGAGCGAAAATGAGCTTAGGCGGGAATAAAACGGCCAATGGAAAGCCTACTGTCATTAGCCGCCAGGTAATAGCTGGTTTTCTAGCTGAGCACAATTGCTAATAGCACCTGCCCCTGATATGGCCTTCTGGTCTCACTCGCTGACAGCAGGCTCAAGAACTAATTCCCATTAGCTGCGAACCGCTGGCAGAGTACCACGCTGAACCCGAACGGTAGTGACGTCACCGTGGAGTTCTATTTTGAATAATTCCAATACGTGCCTGAGCACACACGATTCGGTCTCGTATAATCTCCTAAAACATTGCGTACTGTAGTTGCGATGCTCACTCATGTATTCAGCGAGAACGGTTCCGTAGTTTCAATTTCTTCGTAGCGATAGGTGGACTGCAACTGTTGAAGTTTATGCGGGGCTATCCCTATTTCAATTCAGTTGTATCGTGGCCACATGCGGTTCCTTCTGTGGTCGTTCTCACAGGTAAAAGCTTGTATCAGAAACTTGCCACCGTCAGAATTCAGGGTTGCACTTTTTATGGATGTCTCGAAGAAAGGTATAGAAAAGACGGCGATAGAGGTAGAGCTTAGTTTCCACCGCCGTCTCCGACAAGCCCATTCACAACCAATTAAGGGGAACTTGAATCGTTAATGATACAAACGAGCCTGCATTTTACAGATAGGTTATTCTTTGATTCGGTAGATCACAACATACTGTCTCATGCCATATATGCCATCGAAGCTACTTCTCACGATTGAGACGGCTCCACGAGGTTGCCCGGTTCCCTTGCCCCGCAGAAGATTCCGATTGTGTCCTGGTGAAGCCTTGAACTTTTCTAGGGCTTTCTGGAAGTCTCCATAGAATGTGGCGAGTGTATTCTCCGCGAAGTAGCGATCAGGGCTTACCTTCATTACGAGTTCGGCATACTCAGGATCAAGGCCTGACTCGATATAGGGACTTTCGTGAGCAAACTTAACGTTCTGGTTGATGAGCTTGTTTCCATGAGGCCCCTCAGGTGTAGCGAACCGTCCGAGCTTATCGGCCCAACGATAGCAGTCCTGTTCCATCCTATGGTCCCAAATAACCTCAGGAAGGCCGTTCATCCGACGGTACCTATTCCATTCGTCGAACTGTCGCAACGCCTCCTCTCTAAGTTCAGACTCCTTCATATAGGGGTCATTGGGTTTGTCCCAAGGAGTCGGAGTTGGCGCTGGAGCTGGGTCATGGGTAGGTGCTGGACGTGGGTTTGGTCGTGGCTGCGGTGTCGGCGCCGGTGCCGGAGTATTCCCCTGAGGAATATTGTCACCGATGTCCTTGATGATCTCAGATGAAAGAGCAGCGTTGTCCTTCGATTGGCTCAGGATGGCTGCGAGAAAGGCAGCCAGAACCGATACACCCAGGATTGCCCCGATGATCGAGATAACCTGAGTCTCAGGCCCCTGCCCCTTGGAAACGTTTTGGCCATTAGCAGAGTTATTGGATGGCGCTGCGATTGCCTGGGGGGCTGCTACGACCCCAGAGGTAACAGCTAGAGCCGTCGTTACCGCAACGATACGTCTCTTGACCTTGTTAGTCATGTTCTTCATAGTATTTTCCTTAGTTCCTTTTAGGAGGTTCTCCCATATTCAAGCTTATCTTTCCGGAGAGCCGTTTCGTGTAATCGTCTTTCTCTTACGGATTTCACAAAAGCTGTTAGCCAGTATCGATAGCGAATGCTTAGAAAAATATAACAATGATCACAGAATAGTCCTCTGGCTTTTCAGCACTATCATGCGAAGAAGTTTATGATTCTGCGGGGTTCATGTTGTCAAATGTAGGTTATTCCTATCAAGGGGAGCTTGAGCCCTGACTATCATCGAGTACCATAAGGTTTGATGCGTTACAATTGGCTTCATAGCGATAGGTGAATTGCGGCCCCGACCATTTTTTGGGCTCCCAGCAGGCAATTTACACCCCTCTTTCACACTAGCTAAATCATCCTCCTAAGAATCTTTTAAAATTCAGATTGATAGGCATTATCTCAGGTCAGAGATTTCATATGAGAAGCGCGGTGAAACTGACCGCTACCAGCTAGCATGTCTATATCTACGTAACAATTTAGAGTACCGACGATACGGAATCTTCCCCTGGCCAACGTAGAAGGGCGCTACCTAGTCGGATCTTAGCCAAGCAGATTTGCAGCTCACAGCAAGTGCTAAGACAGACCCATAAGAAAGGCGACTTTAGATTGCTTCGTTACAGGCGGGACCAATCCAAGATCGATCTCAGCTAACTAGCGTCCTTGTCACCCTTGGATATCTGAGTCTTATCTAAATCCCACCAAAGATACCCTCGGGTAGCTGAGGTGCCACCTTCATCGTCCGATAAGTCTAGCCCTCTTCTTCCTTAGAGCCCTGGCAGGTCAAAACCCTCAAGGGGATCTGATTCGCGGCCTTCTTCTACAGGCTCGTCGATATTACACAAGGTGACCAGCGCACCCGTCGGATCTGCAATAATCATCATGCGGCCGAACCCAGAATCGAAGGGTTCTCTCAAGATCTCACCGCCTAATTCCACGACCGTCTCGCGGATAAGATCTACGTCTTTGATCCCGAGGAAGGTTTGCCAGAAACTTGGAATATGGGGTGGGAATTCTTCGCGGGCATTATAGATGCCAGCGAACCCTGAACCGTCGATAAGCGCAGTGGCGTAGCTATGGTCTTCGCTCGTCGCAAGGGCCCACCCAAAGAGCTCCGCATAAAAATCTAGGGCTGCATCGAAGTCTTTGGTGGCTGTTAGTTCGTGCCACACGGGGGTTCCTGGTTCACCGGCAGCGATAAAGGAATCCTCTCCTTCAGGTTCTACCAGCCCAAAGAGTGCCCCGGTTGGATCCACTAGCAATGCTACTGAACCGAGTTTGACGCTGCGGGGACTGGTGAGTACTTGGCCACTTAGTTCCTCAACGTGTGCCACACTTCGGGCGATATCGCCCGCCTGGAAATAGGTGACCCAGGTATCGGGTTGTTGGGACTGTTCAGGGCGTTCAACGAAACCCGCCACTGGGAGGCCTTGAAGGCGGGCAAGGCGATAATCGGAACTGATCTTTTCAATCTCCCAGCCAAAAATTTTTTCATAAAACTGGGTGGATACGTCCATCTGGGAGGTGGTCAGATCGATCCAGTAAGGCATTCCTGGTTCGGATTGAAAAGCAGGCATAATCAGTTGTCCTCGGGTAATTCAGTAAGCTCGGCGGATTAGAAGGGGTAATACTGGTACTAGTCGAAGGTTACAGAGCGCCACTGTTCGGGATCAAAATCATCATCGGCGGTTTTCTCATCGAAATAGTCATCGTCGTTTGCGCCTCCAATAACTACGCGGGCACAGCTAGGACCCACGCATACGATCTCGCCACCGCGCAAGGTCTTACCCCGGCGCGTATCTACCGTGCCATCAACGGTTACCAACCCGTCGGCAATTACTTGTTTGGCGGCGCCGCCAGTATCAACCAGATTGGCGAGTTTGATGAATTGGCCAAGTTTGATCTCTTGGCCTTTGATCGCAATATCTTCAGGGTGCATAGGCTACGAGTCTAGTCGGTTGATGAGAGGGCTACAGTATTTGATCGCGCGGGGTGATCACGAGGCGATCGATATTAACGTGCTTCGGGGTGGAAGCCACCCAGCGCACCGCTTCGGCGATATCAGCTGCTTCCAGATTGAGGTGGTTGGCGTAGACCGCTTCGGCTTGGGCGCTATCGCCGCGGAAACGGTGGAGGGAGAAATCGGTGTGTACTCGCCCCGGATTGATTTCCGTGACTCGAATATCATCTGTGGCATATTCAATGCGCATCACTTTATTAACGGCACTTACCGCAAATTTTGCGGCGTTATATCCTGCTCCCCCGGCATAGGGGTACAGGGCTGCGGTGGAACTCATGGTAATAATATGCCCGTGGGATAGCGTGAGTTTTTCGATCAAAGCTTGAGTCATCCGTACGGTTCCAAGGACGTTGAGTTCATACATGCTTAGCCATTCGTCGAGGTTAGCGTGATTTATCGGGTCAAGTCCGATTGCCCCTCCGGCATTATTAACAAGGAGATCGCATGCTGGAATGAGTGAAGCGGCCTGGCGTACCGCCTCATCATCGGTGATATCGGCAACGATTGCCTGCCCGCCAATGTCCTGAGCAATTCTCTCGAGCCTGTCTTTTCTGCGTGCGATGAGAATGACGTGCCAGCCATCGGCCGCCAGTGCTCTGGCGCTGGCTTCCCCGATTCCTGATGAGGCGCCGGTAATAACGGCAGTACGTGTTGGTGAAGTCATGAAAATTTATTCTCCTAGTCTGATTTTTCTGTGGGGATAAGATCGGCGGCGCCTGAAATGCGATCATCTACCATCCCAATGGCTTGCATGAGGGAATAGATGGTGGTGGGGCCGATAAAAACGAAGCCGTGTTTTTTCAATGCACTACTAAGAGCGCGCGATTCCGGGCTGTTGGTGGGTATATCGGCGGCGTTTTGGGGGCGCGGTCGTGGTTGTGGCGCATAGGACCAGACGAGGTTCGCCAAGTCGCCCTCATCGTGTGCGCGCAGCGCTAGGGTGGCACGGGCATTGGTGATGGCGGCCGATATTTTTCGGGTATTGCGGATAATGTCCGTATCTGCCGCCATCCGCTCAATATCTTTGGCACCAAAGTGTGCAACTTTTTCGGGGTCGAAGTCTTTAAAGGCACGTCGAAAAGCTGCACGCTTTTTGAGCACGATCTCCCAACTTAAACCAGCTTGAAAGCTTTCTAAGACGAGGCGTTCGAAGATCGATTGCTCGTCTGTGATGACCGCACCCCATTCGGTGTCATAGTAGGCGCGCATGAGATTACTGCCATGCGCCCATTGTGGTCGCGCGCGGCCGTCTGCGCCCATGATAAGACCACGCGCTTCGAGATCAGGTATCACACGTAAGTTCTCTCTTTCGATCGGAGGGTTTCCTGCTTTAAGGCTATCCTTGAATAATGGTTTTTGCGTTGGAATCAATCGGTCGTGGTTTATCTGTGAGCGCTATCGCTTCCGAGATCACCACCGCGTTAGATGATCACCGCACTGTTGTGGTTCAGGCCCCACCAGGCACGGGTAAGACCACGTTTATTCCTCCGCTGGTGGCTAATACATGCGCCTTAAATGGCAAGGTTTTAGTCACCGCGCCGCGCCGGGTGGCGGTGCGGCAGGCTGCGCGGCGGCTTGCGCAGCTCGACCATAGTTCCCTTGGTGATCGTGTGGGCTATACCGTGCGCGGGGAGAGCCATCCAGGTGCGCTCGTGGAGTTTCTTACCCCCGGGGTATTGGTGCGGCGTCTGATTGCTGATCCTGAGCTATCTGGGGTGAGCGCCGTTCTTATCGACGAGGTCCACGAGCGTCAATTAGATACCGATCTTCTCATGGGCATGCTGGTGGAATTACGACAGTTGCGCCCTGAGCTTATCGTAGGAGCGCTCTCAGCGACCGTGGATACAGCCCGTTGTGCCGATCTTCTGTCAGCGCCAGTTATCCGTACCGACAGTGTCCTTTTTCCACTGGATATCTCCTATGTCCCCCTGGCTGGACGGGCGGAGTGTCACCGGGATTTTCTGCATCAAGCCGCCCGCCTTGCGGTGGAAAAGGCGACCTCGTCGCCGCATTCAGTTTTGGTATTTATGCCTGGTGTGCGGGAGGTCAATACTGTATGCCGCGACATCGAGGCTCTCAGTTCTGTTAAAGTTTTTGCCCTCTATGGACAGTTATCAAGACAAGCCCAAGATGAGGCGTTGTATTCCCCTGGTCAGCGTATCGTGGTGGCCACTCCGGTTGCAGAATCGTCGCTCACGGTCCCTGGGGTAAGAATCGTCATTGATTCAGGTCTGGTGCGCACTCCGAAGCGTGATGCAGGTCGGTCGCTTAGTGGGCTAGTGACCACCTCGTGTAGTCAGTCTTCTGCGATTCAGCGTGCGGGTCGAGCAGGGCGTGAGGGCCCAGGTGAGGTGATCCGGCTCTACGGACAGCATGATTTCGCTAAATTTCAGCCTCATATACAGCCCGAGATTCTTGCTGCTGATCTCAGCAACTTTCTTCTCCTGTTACTAGGATGGGGCGGTCGACTCAGTGATTTCCCACTCCTCGACCCCCCTCCAATGGCCGCTGTGGAAAGCGCCCTGGCAACCTTGGATACCCTTGCTGCTCTCGACGATAAGGGGCAGTTGAACGCCTGGGGGCGCAAACTCGCTGAAATTCCAGCGCCGCCGCGTTATGCCCACGCACTATTAAAAGCAGGCAAGCAAGCAGCGAAGGTCATCGCGGCCATGATGGAGGATGCGCGCGGGGATCTTAACCAAGTGATCAGGGACCTGTCCCCCACACCACGCTTTCGGCGGGAAGTCTCACGCTTGCAGCGTTATGCCCCCGATGATGCACGTTCGTATTCGGTGGGAGAGATCGTGGCCTTGGCTATGCCAGAAAGTATTGCTCACAATGAAGGTGAGGTCTATCTGCTGGCCAGTGGAACCAGAGCCACTCTTAGAAACTTGTGGGCTGATCATAAACCTGAGTGGATTGCCATTGCTGATATGACCTTACAGGCGCGCGGAGCCCAGATCAGCCTGGCTGCGCCGCTCGATCACGCAGCAGCCCTACGCATCTACCCTCCCACTGAAGAATGCAGTACCTGTATAAGTGCCGAGGGGAAGATCCGGGCTATAAAGCGAAAGAAGCTAGGCGCTATTACCCTCTCAGAACGCCCGGTTGCTCCCGATCGTCTCATGGCGCGCCGGGCCTATGCGGAGGCTATTAGCAGCCACGGGATAGATTTCTTCGAGCTCTCTGATCGGGCCCGTCATCTTTTAGATCGGCTGCACTTCTTATATGAGCGCCTAGGCGAGCCATGGCCGGATATCGCAGCCCTTGATCCCCTGACCTGGTTAGGCCCAGAGCTTGATGCTTTAGCTGAGGGAGCAGGTAGAAAAGATATTGATCTCTACCCCGCCTTACGGCGTATTCTTCCGTGGCCGATAGCAGGCGAGCTGGATCAGCTCGCTCCTGAATCTCTGCAGGTACCCTCAGGTCGCTTGATCAGGGTGGATTATCGTCAGCGCCCTACGGTCGCGGTGAAACTACAGGAGTGCTTCGGTCTCGATGACACTCCCACTATCCTGGGCCAGCCAGTACTTTTCGAGCTGCTCTCCCCCGCTGGGCGGGTGCTGGCGCGTACCGACGATTTCAGTCGGTTTTGGTCTGGTGCTTATGTCCATATCCGTTCCGAGATGCGAGGCCGCTATCCTAAGCATCCGTGGCCCGAGCATCCATCACGAAGCGATGCCACGGCGAAGACTAAAAGGGCACTGGGTCGCTAGGTGTCGCTAGAGTCGCCAGGTGTTGCTAAGTATCGCCAAGAGTAGTTAAGGACGGATTTTGTCCATGATCTTGTGAATCGCCGCCATATCCTCGTTGTTAAGTCCAATCATGGATTCCACTTGGCTGCGCATATCTTCAGCCTCTCCCTCAAGCTTCTGGGCTTTCGGTGTGAGGGAGAAGATCACGCGGCGGTAGTCGGTTTCATCGACTGCCCGCTGTACCCATCCAGCTTTTTCCAGGCGTTTGAGTAGCGGCGATAGGGTGCCGGAGTCGAGGTCGACGAGAGCACCGATGGCGGCAATAGTTTGCCCGTCTTTTTCCCACAGGCACTGCAAGACGAGGTACTGCACATAGGTGATTCCCCACGTTTCTAGGTAGGGTCGGTAGCTGCGCTGGAGAAGGCGAGCGCCGGTATAGAACTGAAAGCAGATATCTGACTGGAGTTTTTCCTGGGCGGACATATGTCCAATTCTATTGCATGCAATGAAAAGCTGCTAGTGTTGCACGCTCTCTCCCGCTGCACCCCTTTGCCACTTCAAGCCCGGATTGGCCCAGGTATTGAAGCCCTCAAAAAGCTCCTTGACATTATCTGCCACCACGATAGCGTCTAAATAGCGGGGCCAAATAAAACCCTCCTCGCCCATCATCCTAAGAGCGTCGATAAGCGGCTGCCAGTAATCTTCGACATCAAAGAGGGCTACAGGGCCGGTATAAGGACCTAGTTGCTGACGTACGAGAACTTCGCTGAGCTCTTCGAGGGTTCCCATGCCACCCGGGAGGGCAATGAATGCATCCGCTAACTCCTCCATCCGCGATTTGCGGTCCACCATATCGTCGGTAATTTCCAAGCGCGTTAATCCTGGGTGGGCGAATTCGAGATCTTTCAAGCCTTTAGGGATCACTCCGATTACCTCACCTCCCGCATCGAGGCAGGCATTGGCGCATTCGCCCATGAGTCCTACCGTGGCGCCCCCGTACACCATAGTGATGCCACGCTCGGCGAGTTCCCGCCCTAGATCGCGGGCCGCGTCGGCATATTCACTGCGGTTACCTGGGACCGAGCCGCAATAGACGGCTACGGATTTAATGAGTGGGGAAAGGGTGCGCAACATAATGCCCTGCATATCCTGGGCAATAAACTCCTTGCGCGCGTAGAGGCGCCGAGCTGGCGAATGTGGATTGACGCGTACGCTTATTCCTTGCCATCCGTGGGTACGGCCATGGGTAATAGCTTGATCAATAAACCAGCCGCCGATGCCATGGCCTTGCCACTTCGGGTCTACGAAGAGCACCATTTCTGGAACATTATCGGCAACAAAACCCCATGCCTTAATAAAGGAAGCCCACATAACGCCGGCCAGTTCGCCGGTTTGAGTTTCGAGGACTACACCGATATCGCCGCGCTGACTATCAAAGTCTAGGTAGCGGGTGATAGTCGGGTCGGATATATCCGGGCGACTATCACCTGGGCTGAGGCGGTTGAGATTGTTGATTACCGCTGTGGTGCGGTCTTCGCGATCTCGGTCGACACCGTTTGTCATGATGCGAACGGTGAGGTCATCAAGGGGCGAAGCAGCTACAGCGAAAGTCATGGTTAGTCATTCTAATCCACTCCCCGATACTTTCGAAGCAAATGGGGATGTGAGCGATGAGGTCTATCCTGTGGCCAGCTGTATTGCGGTTGATTACGGCAGATTATCTAGTGAATCCGTTTATATCATGGAGCTAGGTTGATAATAGTTTCAAAAGTACGCGGGATAACAACGTCTGAGTCTTTCCTTTTGCCTCAGCCTTAATTGCATCGTTGAGGGTACACCCGAGCTGAACGATCTGTCTATTTAATTAGACTAGGTTGTCTGTTTTGTTTATCATAGTCCTATGCACCTTGTGAGCTCATACCCAGCCTCCGCAGAATTTATAGGACCCCAAACGCCAGCGGCCCTATGTCTGCAGCTGATTAGGCTCACCCAACCGGTCACGCGCACCTTCTTAGTCGACCATTCGCCGCATTCGCAGCCCACGATCACACGCGCCACCTTAGCTTTGATGCAGCTCGATCTCGTGCGTGAACGCCCCGATAAAATCAAGCCTCAAGGTCCAGGTCGACCCAAAATCCCACTCGAGATCGCCCCCAGCCCATGGCTGCATATAGGTATCGCTATAGGCACCTCTTCTACCTATATAGGACTCTTCGGTTCCGGGGGGCAACTGATTCGCGAGCAATTTCTCTCTTTCGATCACCACCGTCATTCTCCTACGAGCTTTATCGAAGCGCTCATCCCGACATTGAGAACAATGCTGTCGGATTATGATATTCCGCTGGCTAATATCGGCATTTCCACCCCGGGAGCAGTCAATTCCCGCCGCCGTATCAGCGCCGACAACCTCGGCTGGGATCATATTAATCTGCTCTCGCCCCTCGAGGAGGCTTTTGACACCCAGGTTCGGGCCGTCAATGTTATCGAGGCAATCGCGGGCGCGGAGCAACAAGCTCAACGCATTTCTCATAGTCGTGTCAACCATCGCGAAGACCACCGCGGGCTCATCTGCTATGCCGACGATTCTATTGGCGCCGCCGTGCATACCTTTACTTCTGTCCAGCGCCTCGCCGTCGACCCAGCACTGCCACTTCACGAGACTGTTCTACAGCTCACGGAACAGATCAATCCGCATACCATTGTGCTCGCAGGGTCCGCCTTCGAAAGTCGCGAGGAGGCGCATGGCCTGGCGCGGTCGATTCGCGGCTCGAAGCACGCACAGGTGGAAATTCGGGTTATTCCTACCCACCTTGATAATGCTCGAGCTGCAGCTCGGGCAATAGCGCTCGCGCCCTTGCTCGCAGACCCGCTGGGATTTACGCAGGCGATTAAAACCCGGCGCGATTATTATTCCATCTAGTCATAGCGGACATCGGCTATGTCCACAGCCTCGGTGATCAGGGGCTGTGTGTGGGCGGTGATAATATAGCGCCCGGCGTGCTCGATAAATCCCCGAGCCTCCTCCTCGCTGAGAGTGCGGCGTATTTTCGCAGGTACGCCCGCCGCTAAACTCAGCGGCGGAATATCCATCCCTTCGAGCACAACTGCGCCCGCCGCGATCAGGGAACCGCGACCAATAGTGGAGCGCGATAGCAAAGCGGATTTCATTCCCACGAGAACGCCGTCTGCCACGGTAGAGCCGTGGACAAGAGCCATATGGCCAACAGTGACATCATCCCCGATTACCACGGGAGCATCCGCATCGACGTGGAGGACGGAGTTATCTTGGATATTGCTTCGCGCTCCGATACGGATGGAATTGCTATCTGCCCGCAGGACGCAGCCATAGAAGATGGAGGAATCGGGCCCAATTTCCACATCACCGATAATGGTGGCGTTGGGGGCGATATAGGCAGAGGAATGGATACGCGGGGTTTTGCCGCCGCAGGGAAGAATAAGAGGCATAGTGCCCATTATGGTGCAAAAAACGCCCACCCGCTGATTTTTTTTCGGGTGGGCGTCTGATCACAGAGGCTTAGGCAGTGGCCTGCTGCTTCTTTGCCTTACGAATCTTCTTCTCTTCAGCAATAGCTACGAAGGAGAGCAGCACGATGCAGGCTATGGCGGCGAAATTTAAGGCAGCAAAGGTACCAGCCCAGCCAGTGAGTCCGAAGATAGGACGCCCGTCGGCGATCATGCCCAGACCCAGCTTGGCGAAGCTATCGCCGACTAAGTAGGCGAAGGTGCCTTTGATGCCGTCGGCCACACTAATCGCGCGCTTGGGCACAAAGCCCACCGCTGCCACACCGATGAGAAGCTGCGGGCCGAAAACAAGGAAGCCAAGCACGAAGAGTACGCTCAGGTACATAAATTCATTGGTGGCGAACTGGTAGAACTCCAAGGTGGCCACGATAAGGGCTAAGGCGACGCAGGCCACCAGCGCTCGGCGTCCATTGAAGAAATCGGACAGGTAGCCCCACAGAAGAGTACCGGTGAGCGCACCCACCTCGAAGAGGGCGAAGCCGGAGATAGCAGCTTCCTTGGAGAATCCTAGAACCTCATAGGCATAGACAGGCGACCATTGATCAATACCGATACGAACTACATACAGGAAAATATTGGCGAAGCATAAAATCCAGATGATCTTATTCTTTAATACATAGCGCAAGAAGATCTGCCACTTGGATAGGTTCTCCCTCTCCGCTGCGAGGTCCTCGTCACTGACTGGTTCCTCGAAGAGTTCCTCTACCTTGCCTAAACCGTAGGCCTCTGGAGAATCTGAACCATATCGCAAACCAAAGAAACCAATGATGAGCGCGATTACCGAGGGGAAGACAAACATACCTACGACGTGACCGCCGAAGAAGACATTAGCGCCGAATACTGCCACCGCTGCTGCACCGGCGCCACCGATATTATGCGATATATTCCACAAACCAAGGTAGGTGCCGCGGCGCTTCCTCGGTGTCCATTTGGTAATCGTGGAGTAGCTTGCAGGACCGCCGGCACTCTGGAAGAAGCCAGACAGACCATAAAAGGCAACCATTAAGAAGATGCTAACACTGCCGCCGCCCAGGCTGGCACTGAAACCTAACATGCACAGGCCGGAGAGAATAAGCATAAACGGGAGGAATTGCTTCGTATTCTTACCGTCGGCGTAATACGACACCACGGTTTTACCGATGCCATAGGCCACCGAAAACCCCAGGCCGATCATACCCAGCTGGGTTTTGGTCAATCCGTAGGTTTCGATCAAATCATTCTGGGCCACGTTAAAGTTCTTGCGAATTAAATACATTGCCATATAGCCCACGAAAACGACCATATAGGACTGCATAAAAGGCTTGAACCACATCTTCCGACGTTCTTCGACGGGCAGGTCGAGAGTCGGCTTCCTCTTTTCCTCTAAGAATGCGAGCACGCTTAGCTTCTTTCTGCTCAAGGACCGATAATTTCCATAAAACGCGCTCATTATAACTACAAAATTATCAGCCAATAAATCCCGGTAAAACCATGATTAAAATCACTTCATAAAGTGAATTCATAGTATTTTTATGTGAGATATCTTACTAGCGTTGAGTAACACTACGGGCGCCTGAGCAGGCTCAATAGCCAGAAAAAGGGCTTCTATGTGGTATATATTAAATAGTGATCTTTGTATCTACTTAGTCACAGGAAATAACGTCCGTCAACGCGCCGATTGGCTTTGCGCCCAGGGTGGGGCGGGCATTCAGTCGAATACCCCATAGCCGTGACTATAGCCACCCCATAATCCCCTCGTCCCGCAAGACCTATAGCCTCGAGAACACGATCTTCGTGCCATCCGGTTGTTGCTAAGGTGGCCAATCCTCGACTCTGCGCGGCAAGCAAGAGGAATGAGCTGGCAATGGTCGCATCAATGATGGCACTTTCGCGTAGTCGGCCAGGTTCCTCGCGATACCACTCTAAAGCCTGAATGGCGAAGTCCTGATCGATATAATCGCTGAGGTCATCCGGTTCGAAGAGCCGAGCGACCCCCACCACCAGGATGGGAGCTTGACTTAAAAATTCCTGTTGAGAATCTGCAAAGATCGCCTCTTTTGCAGCCCTGTCTCGCACCACCACCAGATCACGTCGCTGCGCATTAAAAGCACTGGGTGCTTCTAATCCGAGAGCAATAATATGATCGATAAGCTCATTGGCTACGGGCTCATCAGTAAAAGAGCGCACCGATCGGCGCTGCATGATAGCGTCAGTCACGGTTTGGTTGGTCACGCTTTGGGTGGTCATCGAGGCCCCAATTCTAAGCCTAGTTTTGTACCCACCCTAATCTAAATTGAGCGCACCTTTGGGAAAAGGCGCGCTCAATAAAATAATTTTAGTAGTGATTGTCGACGCGACGGTCGTCTCTGCGCCCCGGGTGCTCGGGGGATTCCGCTGGATACCCCATCGCGAGCACAATACCCACGCCGTGATCGGCCGAATCGCCAAGCCCCACTGCTTCTAAGATGCCGCGCTCATCCCAGCCAGTCGTGGGCGAGGTTACAAGCCCTTGACTCTGAGCGGCGATCATTGCAAAAGATCCCATGATCATCGCGTCCTTGATAGCACTTTCACGCAGCCTACCCGGCTCAGCCATGAGCCACTTTTTAATGCCTTCGGCGCGTTCCTCGCCAACGATCTCTGCTAGGTCGTCCGGTTCGCCGGTTCGTGCGATAGCTACTAATACCACCGGTGCGTCGCGCAGCTGGGTCTGCTGCGAGGCTTTATAAATACCATCCTTGATCTGCTGGTCGCGGACCACCACGAGGTCACGGCGCTGGCCGTTAAAGGCACTTGGTGCCTCGAGGGCGAGAGTGACAATATGATCGAGAACCTCGTCGGTCACGGGCTGGTCGGTATAGTGGCGAGTTGCGCGACGACTCTCAATGGCCTCGCGAACACTCATATCTTTTAAAGACATTATGTCCCCTTAATTTTGTTGAAGTGTCAACGATAACATAGGCAGAAAAACCCGGTCAAGGACTTTCTGACCCCAGGGGTCTAAGCTTAGTTAATATGGCAGAGCTACCCGCAGAAACCCGCACCCCCCTGCTTGCGCGTATTCCCACCGCCAATATCTTCGAAGATGATTGGCGCGCCCGCCCCACCTCCGCGCACCCCTTTCCAGTCGTCCTCGTTCATGGCACTGGGCAAACCAAGGGTAATTGGCAAGAATTGGGCCAAGATCTGCGCGCTGCAGGCTTCGCTGTCTTCGCCCCCGACTTCGGCCATCGCTCTACCGCGCCGGTAAAGGAATCCGCCAGCCAAGTAGGCGCCTATATAGAGGCAGTTTTGGAAGTGACGAAGGCTCCCAAGGTCATTCTCATTGGACATTCCCAGGGTGGGATCTTGGCGCGATACTGGATGCATCATTTAGGCGGCGAGCACAAAACCCACCACCTCATCAGCCTTTCCGTACCAAACCAGGGAACCACTCCCATCGCCTTCTTGCCCGCGGCGGCGCGCACTGAAACGCTGGAGCGCAGCTTAGATAAAATCATCGCAAGCTGGTTTGGCCCAGTCGGGTTGGAATTATTAAGTGGTTCCCCCCTCATTACAGCACTCAATGCCGCAGGAGATACCCTGCCCGGAGTTCGCTATACCTCCATTGTGACCCGTCAAGATGCCATTGTTACGCCTTTAGAAGCGGGCTACCTCAAAGGTCCCGATGCGGAAAATATTTGTGTGCAGGATAGTCACAAATGGGCAATAGTGCGCCACGAAGAAATGTCGACTAATAAATATGTTCGTGAACTCGTTCTAGAAGCGCTCCTGCGCAATGCTCCTACCTTTGCGGAGTTAGAGCGAGAAACCCCACCTCATCGTCCACCCTTCACCGAGCGCCTCGGTGAAGCCGTGCGAATACTTCGCGGCCAAGAGTAGACCGAGCGGTACGAAAAAATCAACTAATCCGTCTTGCTTTCTCCTAGGTGCCCCACTAAACTGAGTGCGCAATCACCCAATATCAACGATAAAACCAGTTCGGACACCATGAAAAAGTGTTTTTAGGAGAGATTCTCTCCCCATCCACAAATAGACCGATCAGTACAAAACTTATAATTTTCAAGGATTCCCATGACAACCACCACCCGCTCGAAGGCACCTTCGTGGCTCAGCAGCTTCGGCGCCCAGGTCACCATCGGCCTCATCATTGGCGTCATTTTAGGATTAGTAGCAAAAAATTTCGACAATTCCCTTGGGGCTGAGGAAACCTCATGGTTAAGCGCCACCCTGAGCTGGATCGGCTCGACCTATGTCAAGCTCCTCAAGGTCATGATCGCACCGCTCATCATTACCGCCGTTATTACCTCAATTGCCAATCTACGACAGGTAAAAAATGCTGCCCGCCTCGCCGGACAGACAATCATCTGGTTCGCAATCACGGCCTTCTTCTCAGTGATCGCAGCCATTATCGTGGCCACGGTACTCAAGCCAGGCGTGAACTCCAGCATCGATCCTGCAGCGGCTGCTGAGCCTAATTCCACTGGCTCGTGGCTGGGCTTTATTAACTCTGTTATTCCCACCAACTTCCTCGGCCTCCAGGCGTGGAATAGTGGCGAAAATATCGGCCTAGGATTTAGTGCCCTCCAACTCATCCTTATCTCGATCGCGCTCGGTATCGCTGCGATCAAAGCTGGAAAGGCCGCAGAGCCCTTCCTCCAATTCAATGAATCTCTGCTCCAGATCATTCAAGTGATCTTGTGGTGGATTATCCGCTTGGCCCCCATCGGCACCGCCGCCCTAATCGGTAATGCGGTTGCCACCTATGGTTGGGATGCTATTGGTTCCTTAGGAAAATTTGTTCTTGCCCTTTATGTTGGTCTCGCCATCGTGATGTTTGTGATCTACCCGGTGGTATTGATGGCTAACCGCATCCCCGTCCTGCGCTTCTTCAGCAAAGTTTGGCCTATTACCTCCCTTGGATTTGTTACCCGTTCCTCCATGGGAGTCATGCCGGTCAACCAGCAGGTGGCCGTAAAATCCATGGGTGTTCCGCGAGAATATGCCTCCTTCGCGATCCCCCTCGGTGCTACCACCAAGATGGATGGCTGCGCTGCGGTCTACCCAGCGATCGCCGCAATCTTCGTTGCCCAGTTCTACGGCATTGACCTCAGTCTCACTCACTACTTGCTCATCATCTTCGTGTCCGTCATCGGCTCCGCAGCCACAGCCGGTACCACGGGCGCTACCGTGATGCTCACCCTCACCTTATCAACCCTGGGACTGCCTCTTGCAGGCGTGGGTCTTCTCCTCGCCGTGGAACCCATCATCGATATGGGCCGCACCGCGGTCAACGTAACAGGCCAAAATCTTTCCACCGTCGTGGTGGCTAAACGTGAAGGTATCTTGAACGACGATATCTTCGATGATGACACCAGCTACGAGGACCTTAGCGCCGAGTCGCACTCCCGCCAGAATGTTGCGGTCTCCTAGAGATCACTTTGTCTAACCCCTTGGCAAGCCCAAGGGGTTTTCTCATACCTCAATACTCTTCAGTGCTAGGTGGATCCTCCCTCCCCCGTCTCGGTCATTGCACCCAAGGGCAGTGGTTGCCAGCCACTTTTGCGACCTCAAGATACTACCTAAGCTGCACCCCAAACGCCATAAATGGCAGAACAACAACGGCGTGGCCACGTGGGGCTCATCGTCTTGGTTTCGGTTGGTCTCAGTTAATCCCGCCACCGAATTACTAGCTGACACCATAGTGACCCAGGCCTTCATCAACAGGTGCGCAGCAATCTGGGTGTGCACACGTGCACACTGCTGCAGTGCCCGTAATCCTTTGAGCCTTATTGGTAAAATCCCTGGAACCGCACCAGCTCCATGAGGTCACTATCAGCACAATCCTCCACATAACCCCGATTCCCGCGAGCAGCGAAGAGGCTCATCGGGATGAAGTCCAGTAACTGTCCCAGCCATAAACCCGCCTGTGCCATATAGGGCGCTTGTAGCTGATAAGTCCTGCTCATCGATGGGGTTTTATATTCAGCGATATCGCCCTCAAATGCGGTAATCCATAACAAGCACACGCCCACCTCTATGCAGTTGATGCCTTAAATCTTGAGGTCTAAAGCTTGCCAGGGTGCGACAGATCTCTACGAGGGCACAGGACCTTTTTGATCGAATGGAGGGTTGCGAGCGGTAAAAACCTTCATATCTACTACAGACGCTGTGAAGGAAGATAGTCCTACCGCGGAAACTCCGAGGACAGATCGACCTGTGTATTTTCTCGTTTCTCAGCCCGCATAAGCCTTTGGGTAGCCTTCTTTTCCCAGCTCAACACCATACAAGCAAGATCACACGTCATATAAGGCCTAATCCGACTAGCGTGGGTTTTATGTGCCAAGATTCTTCGCCTACCTCCGCCACGCAGATGGTGGGCCATACCCCTTTAGTTTCCCTCGACCGTATTCACAACCGAAGTGATATCGGCGTTTATGCGAAGTTGGAGCAATTCAACTTAGGTGGATCCGCGAAGGATCGAACGGCGCACGCTCTGATCAACGATGCCATCGCCAGCGGAAAAATCAGCGAAGGCTCGACACTCATCGAATCCTCTTCAGGAAATCTTGGCATCTCCCTCGCCCGCCTCGCCAGAAGTGCCGGCATGCGATTCCACTGCGTGGTCGATCCGCGAGTGAATAAGTCCACGGTATTGACCATGAAGGCTTTCGGCGCCCACGTGGAGATGTTAGAGCGTCCTGATCCGGCCACTGGAGATTGGTTGACCGCTCGGCGCCAGCGCGTAGAAGAACTTCTAGCAGAAATACCTGATTCTTTTAATCTCAATCAGTACGCCAACCAAGCGGCCTTTACCGCCCATGCTGAGGGGACAATGACGGAGATCATTGCGCAGCTAGGTCAGCCACCTTCGCATCTCTTAGTCGCCATGAGCACCACTGGCACCCTCGGGGGCTGCGCGAAAAAACTGCGCGAAATCTCGGCGCCTACCGTGAAAATTGGGGTTGATGCGCTCGGTTCCGTCCTCTACGGTGGGCAGCGTGGCACTCGGCTCTTGCCAGGCTACGGCGCCGGAGTGGTCACCGAGCTCTCCCGCGCCTTCCACCCCGACCGCGTCGAATATATAAAAGATCTTGACGCCATCATGGGCGCCCGCTTATTAGCCTTAAGCGAAGGTATCCTCCCCGGTGCCTCTGGCGGTGCTGTCATTGCTGCTTTGATACGGCTTATTCCTCAGCTACCCCCATCCTCCACCGTTGCGCTCGTGCTTCACGACGGAGGCCACGCCTACGTGGACACTGTCTATAACGACACGTGGGTTCATGAGAATTTTACGATCGATCAGCACGTCCTCGATGATCCAACGACCTACTTTAAGGAGTAAAGAATGAAAATTGCTATTGTAGGCGCCGGACCACGCGGCCTCTGGGCCATTGAGGAGCTCATCGCGCGCTCACGGAAAGCCCTTGATATTGTGGTTTTTGATCCCTTCCCACCCGGCGCAGGAGCAGTGTACCGCGAGGATCAACCCGCAAATTTTCGTCTTAATTTGCGCTCCTCCGCGGTTAAAACTGCATTCAATTCCCTCGACCAGTGGCGCGTGGACCAGGGCTATGACCCCGATCCTTTTCCACCGCGCGCCCTCGTTGGTAAGTTTCTAGCAGCCTCGTGGCAAGCCGCCCTGGAGAGAGCCCCAGAACATATTCAGATCCGCTATGAGGCGCACACCATCACCGAAATTATCCCTGATGAAAATTCCGGCTACGAAATTGCAGGCGACGTTTTCGATGAGGTCCTCGTTGTCACTGGCCACGAACATGACCACCCGGGAGCTCTGCGGAATAGCGACAGTGCGGTGCCTGTTACGCCGCTGTATTGGAATGCCAACCTCCCCGATAACCCCGCGACGATTGGGGTGCGCGGGGCGGCGTTGACCTTTATTGACGTCTGTATGTTGTACGGCCAGGTGGCTACAAAAATTTATCCGGTTAATCGTTCCGGGCGCTTTATGGAGGTCAAACTCGATCCCACGGTTGTGGTGCCCGAGCTCGATCCTAAATTCTCTCAGCGCGTACTAAGCTGCGCTAACGCCACGGAATTGGCCGAGATTTTAGCCGAAGCGGCGGTCACACTCGCTGACTGTACGCTAGACCAGGTGCAGGATGTGATCAAGGGTGAAGATTTTACTGGTGATGCCGTCGCCGAGCTGCGGCAATCGCTGGCGGTAGCCCGTGGCGATCTGCCCCTGAGCCCAGCCGGCGCGGTGGGGGCGGCACTGCGAGAGCTCTACCCCGCCATTATCAAACGGCATCAGCATGCTGGTCCGATCCCCGGCTATGTGGACTTATCGCGTCCTCTGGAACGCGTTGCATTCGGCCCGCCACCGTATACGGCGCAGGTATTGCTCGACCTTATCGATTCCCAGGTGGTAGATACTCAGTATCTCGGACACCCGGACATTGTCGCGGAATGGATGGTAGGTTCACAGCCCGTTGATGTCCTCATCGACGCTGTGCTCCCACCCCAAGGACAGGCGTCGGTTTTTGCTGATATACCTGGAATCACCATTATTGGCCGTATGAATGAGCACATAGTCCCAGGCCATGACTCTCTAAATCGCACCCTCTTGGATGAGATCCCCAGGTGGGCTGCACGCATTAGTTCGGAGGATATATCATGAGCACCGTACCTTTAGAGGCCAGGACGCTGCCCTGGATGGATCAGGTTATCAATGATCCTCAGCTGGTTCGCACCCTTATTGACGAATACGGATCACCAGTTAATCTCCTTAATCCAGCACCCTTGCGCGATAATGCAAACGAGCTCATTTCCGCAGGTAAGGCGGCAGGAGTTGAGGTAGGAATATTCTTTGCTCGCAAAGCCAATAAAGCCCTCGCTTTTGTCGACGCCGCCCGCGATGCCGGTTTGGGCGTGGATGTCGCGAGCCTGCGTGAACTGCAGCAAGTTTTAGAACGCGGAGTTAATCCGCAGCGCGTGATCTTAAGTGCTGCTATTAAGGATGCCGCCCTGATCGACTACGCAGTTCAGGCTGGGGTAGTCATTTCTTGCGATAATGTCACCGAACTCACCCGGATCTCGCGCAGTGCTCAAGCACGTCAGACCACCGCCCATATCGCTCCGCGCTTAGCCCCTGATCCTGCTCTCTTAGCACCAACTCGTTTTGGGGAATTGCTGTCCACCTGGCTTGGCACTGAGGTCCCCTCGGGCATTGACGTGGTGGGAACGCATATCCATCTCCACGGGTACAGTGAGAAAGATCGTCGACAAGCATTAGCAGAAGCGCTAGTACTTGTGGATCACTACAAAGAAAATAACCACCCGGTTTCTTTTATTGATATCGGCGGTGGTATACCCATGAGCTATCTCAAGGATGTTAAGCAATGGGAATATTTCAACGAGCAACTGGCTCTGCAACGAGCTGGCAAGCGCGAACCCTTTACGTGGAAGGGCGATCCGCTCATAAATACTTACCCCTTTTGGCAGCGCCCAGTTCGCGGCGAGTGGCTTACCCAGCTGCTTAGCGGCGAGGTCCACGGCTTCGGCACGGCCGCTGCGGCGCTACGAGCGCGGGGCTTAAGGCTGCACCTGGAACCCGGGCGGAGCCTGTTGGATGGATGTGGCATGATTTTAAGCCGCGTGGAATTTACCAAGCAGCGTTCCGACGGACTCGATCTGGTGGGCTTGGCTATGAATCGCACACAATGTCGTACCGCCGCGGACGATATTCTGCTTGACCCCATCCTCATTCCCACAGGTGATGGCCCCCGTAGGGATATGACGGGGTATTTGGTGGGCGCATATTGCATCGAGGATGAGGTCATTATCCGCCGCGAGATGCAGCTTACTGTAGCACCTGGCGATACCGTGGCCATTGTCAATACCGCAGGGTATTTTATGCACATCTTGGAATCAGCCTCGCACCAAATTCCTCTGGCCAAGAATATCGTGCGTCACGCTAATAACACGTGGGTGTTGGACGCCATTGATTCTCACTCCTAACGCTGGTGCTACTTTCTTGACTCTTAGAAGACGCTGCTGGGGCTCCGGGGATCAAGAAAGTAGCTCTGAGCGGGAGGATGCTGGTGAATCCTGTATGTGCGGGAGCGCAGGTTAGTCGCGGTACTAATTGCTGGGACCTGCTTAGACTAAGTGCTTAGATTAAGTGAGTGCCTCTAATAGCGGTGGAAATGACCTCTCCTTATTTCGAAAGTAAGACAACTGTCAACGCGGAATTGTCTCGTGAATCTAGATCGTCACCGATCGCATGGCCTAAGACCTAGTGCTGGATCTGGGCGCTCGGGCCATCTCTGCCACACGTTCGACACAGCCATGCTGGCTATTTTCTTAAACGGTGAGAGGTGAGGGGTTTCACCGACAGAGACTATGGTAAAGACTATGGTGGAGTACGCAAAAGGCCGTAACTTGAGCAGGGCTTATGCGATCGGCGCGACATTGATGGAAAACCCTCGTGCGCACCACACGCAGTGGAGAGATATCTGCGAGAACGACCAGCGCTAGTAATTTGGCCATTTACCTATGAGTAGATAAGGCGCTCATGGTAAGGCCATACTCCTAGTGATGATCCATTTCTCTAGCGTGACTATCCTGTGCTTTCTACTCCTTGTTTTTAAGCAAGCAGACGTGGCATTATCTGAAGAATATTCGCGATTTTTTAATAGTTTTTAGTAGTGCTGCGCGATTAGCGTCTGGGAGGTATCCATGGACATTCTGCTACCGCGCCTTAATATAACTATATAACCGTGGCACTTTTTAACGCAGCGGCAGTTCCGCCACCGTGCGCCGTAATTTCCTGGTGTGTAGCTTTTCCGGTTGCGCCGCAAGTTTCTCCACTGCCCGCACCGCGCACATCACGTGCGCTTCCTTTGAGCTGGAATAAAAGGCTTGGGCACCAGCGGGTAGTTTCGGCACCGCATTCAGGGGCAGATCTGACACACTCAATAAGGTGCCATAGGGTACTCGGTAGCGGTATCCATTAGCCGCTAAGGTAGCTGATTCCATATCGCACGCAGCCGCTGTGGAGCCGCGTAGCCACTCCCATAAAGCCCTCGGGGTATGCCATTCCCAGTTGCGATCATCAGTAGAAATCACAGTACCGGTGCGCATCAGGGAAAGATCCTCGCCGTAGATCTCTTTGACACTTGCCTCAAGTGCACGTTGGACCTCCGGGATGGCGGGGATCGGAAGATCGAGCGGAATATGCCCATTGAGCAGGTTATCGCTCCGCTGGTAGGCATTTCCCAAGATGAGATCGCCAATCCGCATGCGCCCATCAAGACCGGCGCAATGCCCTATCATTATCCAGGCTTCAGGCCTTAAAACGGCTAAGCAGTCAGTGATAGTTTTGGCATTTGAGGGACCAACCCCAATATTCACCATTGTTACCCCGCTATTGTCCGCAGCCACCAAATCTAGGCGAGGCATTTGGTGTAGAGATCTTAGTGCCTGTTCGAATATTTCTTCGCTGGGGTATTCGGCGGTGGTTGAGTGCAGGACCGCACCGCTAGCAGTCACCAGTTCGTGGTAGCGAGATCCAGGGCGATGAAGTTCAGATAAGGCGAAGCGCAAAAATTCAGACATATGCATGCCGTAATTGGTAAAGAGTAAGTATTTTTGAACACTCTGTACGCCTATGCCCGTATAGTGCTCAATACGCGCGCAGGCCATATCGAAGCGCTGCGGACTAAAGTGAAAAAGCGGTTTCTCGGATCGATGGAATACCTCCCATTCACCATCAACAATGGCGTCGTCCACCATATCTAATGATGGTCGCGGCACCCCAGCGGGGCGCTCCGTTTGTAGAAAAACCTCGGCATTAAAATCCGGTAGGTATTCGGGGGCAATCGCGATTTCTGAGTCCACTACCTGTAGTTCACACGGGTAGTTGGACGTCAGCCTTTCGAGTTGGGCTATCAGATAGGAGCGCAGCAACCGCGGGCGGCTGATTACCGCCGAATACACACCGGCCTCGTCTACGTATCCGAACGGTTCGGTTCGATCAATTGGATGCCACCGTAGCACCCGCACCATGAGTTTGGGGTACGTAATATTCTTCCAATTGTCGAAATTCCCAGATTCACAACACTGTGTAGCCAAAGCGCATGATCGGTCGTAGTGATTGATGAGCTTTTCAACAGCTTCCACAGCATTCATACCATACGCCTCTCGCAGACCAATTGAGCGCTATTTTGAGTCTCTTAGCACCAAGATCTTACCCGATGGCCTTAGATAATTGACTCGTTTATAACGCACAATTTTGCATGCAACGGGGGCGATATATGGCTCTCGCTATGACTCTCGCCTAGCGCCGGAGGATCCTCCGCAACCAGGAGAGGATTCTCCTTGGTCGTGCCGGAGACCTGCCGAGGGAGGAAATGCCAGGCATCTCCCGCCCTATAACCACATCACTGTGGGCACGATGCCTAGATAGATTATCGTAGACACCCGCATCCTCAGCTTCAGATAACGTAGATGGGCCAGCCGGCGACTGATCTAAGGGCTGCTCGTGTCTCAGCGGCAGTCCTGTGGCTGTGAGATCGTCTGCCTTATCCGCGCCAATATCTGGGGCGCTTGTGGGCGTCCGATCGCTCTGATCCGGCTTGACTGAGTGAGAATGTTGAATTCAGGCTAACCCAAACGCTTCGATATTACGATCAACGATTGTCCTGAGGATAGCGAGGTTAGATTGTGCGGAATACACTGCCACATAGACAAACATATTCCCGTCCAGCATGCGGATCAGATGGAGCTGGTCGGAGAGGGTAAGAAGCATATCTTTCAGCTGCGAGTCGATCCCGAGCGCCTCAATCGCCTTGAATTTGGCCTTGACCATTTCACTGTTATAAGCGGAGGCAACATCCAGATCGAAAGTGGACAATTTAGAGGTTGAAGCCAAAGACATCCCGGTTCCAAGATCGACCACCGACGCCCCTAAGAAGCCATTGAGATTATTGCTGAGACTCTCGACGAAGTCTATGAGTTTCTGTTGTTCGGACATATTTTGGTTCTGCTTTCTTTTTGATTTAACTGCCTGCTAACGATGAACAATGGTGATATCGTGCAAGAATAGCAAAGTATCCAATCTGCTATGATAAGAATAGAAAATTTTCTACTCCTTTACAACAGGTAACTACACAAACCTTCTATTTAAATTGAAACTATCGGAAAAATGATTGCACAGTCTTTTAGGCGTAGGCGTCACGGCAAAGTGGACGAACTCGACGTCGTCGATCTCGACCCCTCCTTCACTGCACCCCGAGATTCAATCGTCGGATCCCCAACCACTCTCGAGCTCGTCTTTGCCGGACCGGTCGGGATCGGAAAAACCACCAGTATAGAGACTCTTTCCTCCATTCTCACTATCACCACCGAAGCGAAAGCAGCCGCTCAAGAATTCGTTGCCCCCGGCAAGTCTTCGACCACAGTCAGTATTGATTACGGGATATGGAAGCGCGCGGACAACCGCGAAGTGGGTCTCTTTGGAATTCCCGGGCAGGAGCGCTTTTCAGCCAGCCGTTCCGCCCTCAAAAATCCTGAGGCTGGAATTGTCCTATGGCTCTATGGTGAAGAGGACTTGGTTGAAGAGCAATTACAGTCATGGTTCCCAGTAGTCAAAGACTCGGCTATTGCGGGACGCCTGTGTATAGCGCTTAACTTCGTGCACGGAGACGACAAAGCGATCGTCCAACGCGCCGAGATAATCGCCAATCGTCTTCTCCGAGACCTCCTATCTAATGAGACGACACCTAGCGCAGACACTGCCTTCATCCCTGTGGTTATAGCAGACCCCCGTATAAAAGAAGATGTCATCAACGTTGCAGAATTGGCCCTCAGGAATCAGCTATGAGCGATGAGTTAATTGCTAAGCACCGAAAGGTTAGAGATCGCGATTTTGGCACCAATGATATCGCTCATGCAGCTTTGCCTATTCTCTCTCACCTCAGAAGCAAGAATCCGAATGTCCATGCGATGATCATTGGAACTGGCGATGGTATTCATGTGTGTTCCATAGGATTCGATTCCGAAGATAATGCTTCGCGCATGGCAGCCCTGAACTCCTCGATGCTGGGTGTGTCCACTGCTCAAGCTCAGGTCATGGACCCATTAAAAGATGAGATTCAGGATACGGTTGTTGCTGTTCAGCTGCCTGGCTCTGAACTTTTAGGGCTCGCCCGTATTGAACATCCCCCAGTGGGGCATCTGGTTCTGGGGGTTTTCGGTAGGGATATCAAACTCGGTATGGTGGTGCATCTCGTCCAAACTATCGCCCAGGCTTTGGCAGATTGGATATATGAGGGCTAGCTGAGCCTGGCTAGGGCTAGTTAGGGCTGGTGAGGGCTGACTGAGCCTGGCTAAAGCTGGTTAGGGTGCTACCCGCCGAAAGACCCCACGCCACTCGTCAGACCCAGAGCTACAATACCTAGCGCCCGCAGTTCTGCTCCAAAGCGTATCTGTAGGTAGTGCAAATGGATTCGAAGTTAACGCCTGCCTAAATAAACAGAATCGAGAGCCCCGTGGCGCGAACATATAGCTTCCCACCCATCAGGGCGCACCTGGACGACCATGCGCCGGCCGCAGAGTTGACAAAACCGCGGCGCCTCCAGGCCGGCACGAGCCGAGGGACTTAGAGCAAGCGTGAGATCTGGGGTAACTTCCTGGCCAGTATTGGGATGAAAATGGGGTTCATCCCCGGCTAAGACGGCCTCAAGCAGCTCCGTTGATGCTGGTTTTCTCATTAGATCGTCGTATTCAAAGCCTTGATAGGCAGCCGCAATTTGCCGAGCAGATCCACGTCATCCTCCATAGGCCGGCCCAATGTTGTGAGGTAATTTCCTACAATTACGGCATTAATTCCACCTAAAAGGCCCTGCTCGGTACCAAGGTCTCCGAGAGTAAGTTCACGGCCGCCAGCAAAGCGCAGGATAGTCTTAGGCAGCGCCAACCGGAAGGCCCCGATGGCGCGCAAGGCGTCGGCCGTCTCCATAACCTCACGATCGGCAAAAGGGGTGCCTGGGCGGGGATCGAGGAAGTTCATGGGCACTTCGGTGGGGTTAAGATCGGCCAATTCGGTAGCGAATTCGGCGCGCTGCTCGAGGCTCTCCCCCATACCTAAGATGCCGCCAGAGCACACTTCCATGCCCGCTTCCGCGACCATTTCAAGAGTGGCCCGGCGCGATTCCCAACTATGAGTAGTGACTACTTCGGGGAAATAGGACCGCGCGGTTTCCAGGTTATGGTTATAGCGGTGGATCCCGGCTGCCTTCAAGCGATCGACCTGCTCTTGAGTCAGAATGCCGATGGATGCGGCAACCTCGATATCAACTTCGGCCTTGATAGCGGCGACAGCCTGTTCGAGCTGCGATATGAGCCGCTCATCGGGCCCCTTTACGGCTGCAACGATGCAGAACTCGGTAGCTCCAGATTTTTGAGTTTGCTTAGCCGCTTCTACAAGGCCTGGGATATCAAGCCAGGCGGAGCGTACGGGAGATTCAAAGAGACCCGATTGGGAGCAGAAATGGCAGTCTTCGGGGCAGCCGCCTGTTTTGAGCGAGATAATTCCTTCGACTTCAACCTCTTCGCCGCACCATTTCAGACGGACTTGGTGGGCGAGGTCGAGAAGCTCGGGAATGCGGTCTTCTTCCAGATTGAGGATCTCAAGAACTTCGTCTTTATTGAGACCGATGCCTTGCCCAAGTACTTTGTCCTGTGCCAGCGCGAGGATATCCATGGCTTATCTCCTACGGTTGTATGAGCGATCGAGTAGCGTATTGCGGTAGAGCGAGTGAGAAGATCGCTTGCGTGATGTCATCTCAGTCTAATCAATGCGCACCTCAAACACTTAAACAACGTTCAAGTTTTTTTCGGTTATAACACCAATCGCGCTATAGCCTGCACCTCTTAGGTCCCACTAATTTTTTCCTTTTCGGGTGACTATTACCTTGTTGCCACCTCTTATGACTAGAAAACAGCAAAAATCCCACCACTACGATGAGTGATGGGATAGTGCCCAGGGGGGGACTTGAACCCCCACGCCCTTGCGGACACTGGCACCTGAAGCCAGCGCGTCTGCCATTCCGCCACCTGGGCTCAAACTAACACTTCCTACTTCAATGACACAGAAAAAGCGTTGCCATTAACTTAACACGATCGCACAATAGAGCAACAAATCCGCAGTACACATTTGGTTTTTACGGCACTGCTCAAGGAGTGACTCTAGGAGTATTGCAGCTTTGACTTTATACTAGTTAGGAAAGCGTTGATCGATAGAGCATCCTAGGAGGCGAAGCAGCGTGTCAATTATCGGCAAGATTGCCAAACTCGACAGCGCCATGCAGCGCGGGCTCGATAACGGCTTCGCTTATATATTTGGCGGCCGCGTGGTACCTGCAGAGATCGAAGAACTTCTCAAGCAGGAGGCGGAGGATAACTTGGTGCACACCTATGAAGGCACCGTTGAAGTTCCGAATATATATGAGGTCTCTGTTAGCGAAAAGGATTTTGATCTCATATCCGCTGAGCACCCAACTCTGGCAGATGATTTCACCGATCGCTTATCGCGGTACTTCCGCAATAACTCCTGGATTTCTCCTGCTCCGATCGTCATCAGAATTAGCGCCGATCAATCCTTGCGCACGGGGCAATTGCATGCCACAAGCGATTTTGATCTGGAAGTGAGCCCACCTAAGAAAGAGAGTGCTCCTATGAATCCCCCCGCTCCGCTTCCTTCCGCACCCACTGGGAAGATGATCAGCCTGACTGTCGACGGCACCCCCAGCTATCAACTTAAGACTGGGTCGACGATGATTGGTCGCGGTACGGATGTGGACTATAGGCTGCACGATACTGGGGTTTCCCGGCACCATGCGGAGATCGTGTGGGATGGCCACGAGGCCTATATTGTGGATCTACAGTCCACCAATGGCACTACGGTCAATGGCACCCCGATTGACAATTGGTTACTCGCCGATGGTGATGTGATCACAATTGGGCATTCACAGATCGTCGTCCGCATTAAATAACTGGCAAGGAGAAGCATGGATTCGGCGTTTTTATTTGGGCTGCGCATTGGGCTCCTCGCCCTTTTATGGCTTTTTATTTTTTTCGCGTTCATTGCAATGCGACGTACCATGAAATCCCATACCAGCCCCGCCGTTGCTCAGGCTCCTCTAGGAGGACGCCCGCAGCAATTAGCTATTCTCGACGGTCCGTTGACCGGCTACCGCGTCGATCTATCAGGCCTGTCAGATATCTCTATCGGACGCTCGCACGATTGCGGTCTCAATCTCGACGACGATTTCACCTCAGGACATCACGCGCGGCTATTTAGTCGCGGCAATGAGTGGTTTATCGAAGATCTAGATTCTCGCAATGGAACCTTCGTCCAGGGTGCACGTATTGACGCCCCTGAGCGAGTTGTCGCCGGGCAAGACCTGAAAATTGGACGGACCACTCTAAGGCTTGTGGGCTAGATGAAATTACATTATGCTCTCGGATCTCACCGGGGATTAGTACGCAGCAATAATGAGGACTCCGCCTATGCGGGCCCATATCTGCTCGCCCTCGCTGATGGAATGGGCGGACACGCTGCCGGCGAGGTGGCTTCCCAGATGATGATTAATTTTCTCGCGGAGATCGACGCCGACCCGGGTGAGAATGATATGTTAGCGCTGCTCGGCTCCGTGGCCGATGACGCCAATCGGGCGCTTGCGCGCGGAGTGCGTGAAAAACCAGAAATTGAGGGCATGGGGACCACGCTCACAGCGCTGATGTTCAACGGGGACGAACTGGGACTATGCCATGTGGGTGATTCTCGCGGTTTTCGCATGCGCGCTGGAACCCTCGAGCGGATTACGGTCGACGATACCTATGTGCAATCGCTGGTAGATAAAGGCCAGCTAGACCCTGCGGATATCTCCACTCACCCGCAGCGCTCCATGATCTTAAAGGCCTATACGGGTAGGCCGGTCGAACCGACCTTAGAGCACCTCGATGCGCGTATTGGTGATCGGCTCATGCTCTGCTCCGACGGGCTGTCTGATCCAGTAACTACTGATACCATCGCCGATGAATTAGCATATGGCACCCCAGAAGAAGCTGTGCGACGCCTCATCGATTTAGCGCTGCGCTCCGGTGGTCCCGATAACGTCACCGTGGTGGTGGCCGATATCGTCGCTGATGACATCGATCCAGCCACACTGCCCGCTACACCTTTGACCGCGGGAGCACTCAATAACGAGGAGGAACCCCCGCAGATTAATACCGCTGCTGGCAGGGCTGCTGCAGCCCTTGCCACAGCCACAGCGCGGCAACCGGAGGTGATACCTCCACATCCGCAGCAGGCTAAAGAAGCGCCCCAGAGCTCACGCCGTTTCATCCCTGTCATTGCGTTTATGCTCGCCCTCTTAGTGAGCGGCGGAGGTTTCCTCGCAGCTCAGAGCTACGCCGCCGACCGCTACTTCATTAGCCTTAATGACCAGCAGGAATTCATTATTTCCCAGGGGCTTAAGACCCCAGGCCTCAGCGCCTTGGGAGTAAAGGCCTATCAAGCGGCGTGCATTAACGCCGCTGGGAATCTTACTTTCGTTGATAATAGCGAGCGGCCTGATTGTGCTATTTTCTCCCTCAACGATCTCAACGAGCCGGCGCGCGCCCTCGTCGGTAATTTCTCTGGCGGGCGTTATGACGAAGTAATCCAGCAGATGCAGCGCCTCTCTGAAGAAGCATTACCGGTGTGTGTGACCAGGCAAAAGGTTGAGGAGACCACCAGCCCTCGCACAACCAGCACTCCTCGTGCTACACGTACTCCTTCCAGCACCACGACGCCACCGACCTCGACCAGCGCTCCACGGTCGCAAACCCGCACGACTACGAGCTCCGTGCGCACCACACCGCAATCGCAATCATCTGCTGCCCCAAGCCGCCCAGGAGATCTTTCAACCCCTGGAGTTAATTGCCGGGAGGTGAAGAACCCATGATTTCAACCGCCCGCTGGCGCACCACGGAATTAAGCCTTCTCATAGCGGCCACCATCATCATGGCCATAACCTTGCTCAGCCTCAATATGGCGCTGGGGTTAGATATCAACGCCGAACTCGCCTGGGTCATCGGGGGCTTTATCGGAGTTTTCCTCATCGCCCATATTGCCTTAAGTTTTCTGGCCCCACAGGCTGACCAGATCATGCTCCCCGTAGCGGCCCTCCTCAATGGTTTAGGGCTTGCCATGGTGTATCGCATCGATGTGGCACAAGAAACCACAATGGCCTCGCGGCAGGTGATCTGGACGCTCGTTGGAGTGGGACTTATGATCACCGTCCTCATCTTCCTCACCGACCACCGCGTGCTGCGACGCTTTTCCTATATTTTAGGTCTCGTAGGATTAATCCTCTTGGCCCTCCCGCTCATTTGGCCCACACGCCCCGGGGTTGTCGCTGATGCCCGTATCTGGATTAGTATCGGCTCCTTTTCGGTCCAACCAGGAGAATTTTCCAAGATTTTTCTGTTGCTCTTTTTCGCCCAACTTCTGGTGACCAAGCGGGCCCTCTTTAATGTTGCGGGCTACC
Source organism: Corynebacterium sp. ES2775-CONJ (assembly GCF_024814515.1). Taxonomy (NCBI): domain Bacteria; kingdom Bacillati; phylum Actinomycetota; class Actinomycetes; order Mycobacteriales; family Corynebacteriaceae; genus Corynebacterium; species Corynebacterium sp. ES2775-CONJ. The sequence goes on from NZ_JANUXT010000005.1 coordinate 132,190, forward strand.
GACTTATGGGTATGGAATTCCCCCGCCTCCGCGATCTCGGACCCATTCTTGTGGTGTGGGCAATTGCTATCTTTATTATGGCTGGCGAAAACGATTTCGGCCCCGCTCTGCTTCTCTTCAGCACAGTTTTGGGCATGCTGTATCTGGCGACGGGGCGTGTCTCATGGCTATTTATTGGAGTCATTCTCGTTGGCATAGGTGGCACCGCCATCTATCAAATCTCCGATAAGATCCAAACCCGCTTCTCCATTTTCTTAGACCCATTAGCTGATCCTTATGATACGGGCCGCCAGCTTTCGCAGGCTCTGTTCGGTATGTCCACGGGCGGCCTCACGGGGACGGGACTTGGCCTCGGGCACCCGTATTTAGTGCCTGTGGCGTGGAGCGACTTTATCTTGTCTTCACTAGCTGAGGAATTGGGGCTGTATGGGCTTGCCGCCATTTTGATTTTGTTTACCATCTTGATCGCCCGTGGAATGCGCGCCGCTGTGATGACTAAGGATTCCTACGGCAAATTGGTAGCCGCCGGGCTCTCCCTCACCCTAGCCATCCAAGTCTTCGTGGTCACCGCCGGAATCTCAGCACTGATGCCTATGACGGGTCTGACAACACCCTTTATGTCTCAAGGCGGATCATCTTTGATGGCTAATTATATTCTGCTCGGTATCATCTTGCGGATCTCCCACTCCGCTAGCCAATCCGCCCAGCAGGGGGTGCACTCATGAATCGAACCATTGCGAAATCTTTTTATTTCACCCTCGTCATGATGGCTATCCTCTTAGTCAACGCCAGCTATATTCATGTTTTCAAAGAGGAGGAATACGCTCAAAACCCCGCCAACCGACGCGGTCTGATTGAGCTGAAATCTCAGCCCCGCGGCTATATTGCCACAGGTGGCATCATTCTGGCTGAATCACTAAAAGGTGAGGACGGCTTCTACTACCGCAATTATCCACATAACCCCCAAGCCTTTGGCGCGGTAGAGGGCTATATTTCCGATATTTACGGTGCCAGTGGCATTGAGTCCAGCTACAATGATGTGCTCAACGGCACCGCTCAATCACCCACACTATGGTGGAAAAGCCTTATTAGCCAGGATAAACAAGTAGGAAACGTGGAACTAACCCTCGATCCTGCTACCCAAGAGACCGCCTTCAACGAACTCGCCTCACGCGGCTATGAAGGAGCGGCAGTAGCTATCCGACCATCGACAGGAGAAGTACTGGCTTTAGCCTCGACTCCATCCTTCGACCCAGCCGCCATTAGTGATGCAAACCAGGCCGAATTAGCCTGGCAGGAACTCAATGCCAACCCAGGCGATCCCTTGCTCAATAAAGCTACACAGGAAACGCTGCCACCGGGCTCAACCTTCAAGGTGGTGACCACATTAGCTGCCTTAAACAAGGGCTTCACTCCCGATTCCACACTGACTGGGCAACCGCAGATAACGCTGCCTGGCACTGAGGCAACACTGGAGAATTATGGGGGCCAACTGTGCGGTGGTGCTACCGAGGTTAATCTTCTGACCGCTTTCCAGTACTCCTGCAATACTGCTTTTGTGGAGATGGGAATCCAGGCTGGCGCGGATGCGCTACGCCAAGCAGCGAGAGATTTCGGTATCGGCGAGAGATATGACTTGGGTCTTCCCGTGGTACCCGGCACCGTCGGTGATTTACCCGATGATCCAGCACTGGGGCAATCTGCGATTGGGCAGCGTGATGTGGCATTAACCGTGCTACAGAATGCTGTTATTGCCGCGACCGTGGCCAATAAGGGCGTGCGCATGGAGCCACATCTGATCCACCGCGTAGTGGCAGATGATCTTACCGAGATTTCTAAGACTAGCCCGCGCGTTCTCTCCTCAGGTATCACAGAAGATCAGGCAACAACGCTGACTAATCTGATGCAGGCCTCGGAGCGCTTCACCGCAGGATACGCAGGTCAAAATATTGCCTCCAAAACGGGCACCGCGGAGCATGGCGAAGACTCCCGAAATTCAAACCCCCACGCGTGGTATATCGCCTTTGCCCCGGGCGAAGATATTGCGGTGGCCGTAGTTGTCAAAAATGGTGGCGATCTCGGCCAGGCAGCAACAGGTGGATCAGTTGCCGCCCCAATTGGGCGAGCCATTATCGCTCAAGCACCCAAGGGAGGACAGTAATGAATGAACAGGAGCGTCTCCAGGAACTCCTCGCGGGTCATTATCAGCTGCAGTGGGTGATCGGCACCGGCGGAATGTCCACCGTCTATTTAGCCGACGATCTCCGTCACCAGCGCGAGGTGGCCATTAAGGTACTCCGCCCCGAATTTGCCTCCAACCCTGAATTTCTTTCCCGCTTTCGCAATGAAGCGGCGGCTAGCACTCGTATTAATTCCGATCATGTGGTGCGCACCTACGATTATCTGGAGCTACGCGAACCTCACTCGCAGCAGATTCTCAGCGTGCTCATTATGGAATATGTGCGTGGGGAAACCTTAAGCGATCTCCTCCAGCGGCGCTCTGGCCCTCTCGAGGAGGGAGAAGCCCTCGATATTCTGGAGCAAGCAGCGCAGGGCCTTGCCACGATCCACGGTCTGGGCCTCGTGCACCGCGATATTAAGCCTGGGAATTTGCTGATTACCCAAAATAAGCGGGTTAAGATTGCTGATTTTGGTATCGCCAAGGCCGCCGCCTCTGCCCCATTAACCCGCACGGGCATGGTGGTAGGAACCGCTCAGTACGTCTCTCCCGAGCAGGCGCAAGGTCTTGTAGTTGATACTGCCTCCGATATTTATTCCCTCGGGGTGGTGGGCTATGAAATGCTGGCTGGCCGTCGACCCTTCGAGGGCGATTCCACCGTGTCGGTGGCGCTGGCGCATATCAATCAGGCACCGCCTGCTCTCCCCACCACTATCAGCGCCCCGGCGCGCGAGGTAATTGCTACCGCGCTGCGCAAAGAGCCTTCGCATCGCTACCGGGATGGGCGAGAATATGCACAGGCTATTTCTGCGGCGCGGCTGGGTCGGCGCCCGGCACCTGTGAGCGCGCCTCCAACCACTCGGATCATATCGCCGCCTCAGCCCGCATCGACGTCAATCATGCCGCCAACCCAGATGGCTCGGACTTCCTATGAAGTTCCCCCAGCGCCTGAGCGCAGTGGATGGATAACAGGTGTGATACTGGTAGTTGTCTTCGGCGGTGTGGTGGCACTAGGATTCTTCCTTTATAGATCTGGGATAATCGATGAGCTGATGCAGCCCTCTCCTCCAGTTCAACCGAGTATTGTGACTGTCGTTCCCGAGGAGGTTGTAACAGTTCCGGCGCCTGAGGATATTGATACTCCGGCTCCGCCCACCGAGGTGGAACCTGAGCGCGAGGACATCACCGAGGCGCCTGTTATTCCAGATACTCCACCAACGATGGTGCTGCCTGAACCAGCTCAGCCGATTCCTGCGGATACCCCCACGGTGGAGATACCCGCCCCGCCCGTTGACCAATCGACCCAAGGAGAAGCCCAGTGACCCGTATGATCGCTCATCGCTACGAACTGGGCCCTGTGATTGGCACCGGCGGGATGTCCGAGGTGTACCAGGCCATGGATACTCTTCTGGGCCGCGAGGTGGCCATTAAGATTTTGCGCGCTGATTTAGCCCGCAATGAAAACTCCCGTGAACGTTTCCGCAAGGAGGCCCAAAATGCTGGCCGCCTGAATCACCCTGCAATCGTAGCCGTCTACGATACGGGCGAGATTATGCGTCATGATATTTCCACGCCCTATATCGTCATGGAGCTCGTAAACGGCCGAAACCTCAGAGATATCATCAAAGAAACGGGTCCGCTGAGCCCAGAGGAAGCCGCCACCACGTTGATTCCGGTGTGTGAGGCCCTTCAAGCTAGCCACGACGCAGGAATTATCCACCGAGATATCAAGCCTGCGAATGTGATGATCACGAATACCGGCGTGGTGAAGATCATGGATTTCGGTATCGCTCGTGCGCTTGATGATGTCAACGCGGATATGACGCAGACCTCTGCTGTGATCGGTACGGCCCAGTATTTATCCCCCGAGCAGGCGCGCGGTAAAGCGGTTGATGGGCGTGCGGATATTTATGCGTTGGGTTGCGTTCTTTATAATATTCTCACTGATCGTCCGCCCTTTGCTGGCGAGAATGCGCTTGAGGTGGCCGTCCAACACGTCCAAGACGAACCGCAACCGCCTAGCGATTTCATTCCGGATCTCACCCCCACGGAGGCTCTGAATGTGAATGCGGTGGTTCTCACCGCGATGGCGAAACACCCTGGGGATCGGTATCAAACTGCTGCGGAAATGGCTGCTGATCTCAAGCGCCTCGAAAGCAATGCGGTGACCATGGCGGCGCGCAACTATGTGGAACCAGCGTCCGCTGAGCACACCACGGTACAGCCAGTTGCATCGGTAGGTAAGCACCGTCACCCCAGTGAGGTCATCGCGGCTACACCCCCTCCACGTGGCGGTAACCTCGTGTGGAAAATCCTCATTGGTCTGCTGCTGATCCTTTCGCTGGGAATTGTTGGAACATTTACTTATACCTATCTCAGTGGGTCTACGAGCCCCATTGGGGGGCGCAGCAGTTTAAGCGAACTCCAAGATTATGCCCTGGTCCCTAGCGACCAAGCTATGGAAAGCTTGATCGCCCAAGGCTTTGAGGTCACCCTTTCTGAAGAAGCCAGCCCCACGGTAAAACAGGGCCTCGTCATTCGTAGCAATCCCGCTGCCGGTTCTGCTATTCAAAAAGGCACGACAGTGACCTTGATCGTCTCCTCTGGTAAGGAAGTCACTGAGGTTCCTGATCTCAAGAACAAGAAGACCGCTGAGGCAAATCGGATCTTGCAAAAAGCGGGCTTAGAGCTCGATTCCGTGGTGCGTGAAGATACCTCCGAGACCGTGCCCGAAGGCGAGATCATTGAACAATCACCTTCCGCTGGATCACGAGTTTCTAAGGGGTCGAAGGTTACTATCACAATTTCTACGGGTATTGAGCAACAACGTGTCCCCGTGGTTACGGGCATGAAGTGGGAGCAGGCTGAAGGCAACCTCACCTCTTTGGGCTTTGAACCGATAGTACAAGTTGTTGATGGCGTGGAACCTGATGGAACCGTGGTCTTTGTGGCTGGTGAAGGATCCAAGGTGGATTCAAATTCGCGTATCGAAATTCGGATTTCCAATGGGCAACTATTTACCATGCCCGATGTGACTGGTGGATCGGTTGCTAGTGCGAAACGCGCCTTGGAGGCCGCAGGATGGCGCGGTGGTGATGACCAGCTCGTGATCGCTCCCCCCGTCAAGACGACATCGCTTATCGACGGCGGACGCGTGGCAAACCAGCAGCAAGCTGCGGGAACTAAGATCCGCAAGGATTCCGTTATTACGCTTGCCCTGTGGGAGTTCGACATCGCCGCTATCGCCCCATAACATAGTGACCATTACTTGATAAGAACAGAGGTTTGACTTATGCCTAAGGCAAAGATTTCCCACAGTAGCATTCCGCTATCCTCCGGTGCGGGCGCTAACCGCACCCCTGTGAAGATTAATTCCTCCGGTACGCCCATGTGGTACAAGATCATTATGTTTGGCTGCATGCTCATTGGGCTCGCATGGTTGATTGTTAATTATCTCGCCGGCACCCATATTGATCTCATGGTTCAATTAGGGCCGTGGAATTACGGCATCGGCTTCGGCTTCTTCATCGTGGGCCTGCTGCTCACCATGGGCTGGCGATAGAACAGAAAAAGCTCCCCTTTGTTAACAAAGGGGAGCTTTTTCTTCAGCGTTTCTACAGCGCAATATATTTGGTGTTGAGGAATTCCTCGATACCATCGAGTCCGCCTTCACGCCCTAGGCCAGAGAGTTTCACTCCTCCAAAGGGCGCTGCTACATCAGAAATAGCACCGCGATTGATTCCCACCATCCCCGTGTTGAGGTGCGTGGAAAAATATCGGGCACCCTCTAGCGACTCAGTATAGGCATAGGCAGCTAGACCGTAATGGGTGTTATTGGCAGCTACCACGACCTCCTCGTTGGTGTCGAAGGATTGAATGCCGGCCACTGGTCCAAAGATTTCCTCGCGCGCAATCTTCATATCGTTATCCACCCCGCTGATAACCGTGGGTGGGTAGAAATAACCCGGGCTATCGGGGATATAACCACCGCTAATAATCTCAGCCCCGCATTCTAAGGCGTCCTGCACGAGTGCGTGGATCCGATCGCGCTGTGGGGCAGACACCATAGGCCCTAAGGTGGTCTGGGGATCTGTCCCTGGACCCATATGGTAGGCGTTCATTCGCTCGGTGAGGCGGGTGGTAAATTCTTCGATTCGTGAGCTGTGGATAAAGAACCTGTTGGCACAGATACACGCCTGGCCACCATTGCGCATTTTCGCTGCAATGGCGCCATCTATAGCTTTATCCATATCTGCATCTGCTGCGACGATAAACGGCGCATTGCCTCCTAATTCCAGGGAGAGCCGGATGAGCTGCGGTGCCGCCTGCTTCGCGAGGAGGGTTCCTACAGCGGTGGAACCGGTAAAACTCAATTTCTTCAGCCGGGGATCGGCCATCAATTCGAGGGATAGTTCCTTGGCCCTGGTGGTCGGGATGACGGAGAGGACTCCATCGGGGAGGATAGGACTGATAATCTCAGCGAGCTTGAGCATCGTAAGGGGTGTGAGATCAGCAGGTTTTAAGATCACAGGACACCCTGCGGCGAGTGCGGGGGCAAGCTTACGAGCGGCCATCGCGAAGGGGAAATTCCACGGCGTGATCGCCAGCACGGGGCCCACAGGCTCCTTAGTCACGAAAATATCGCCGTTGCCCCGCGGGGCTTGGAGGGTATAGCCACTCATGCGCTCCGCAGCCGCGTGAAACCACCGAAAATAGTCGAGTCCGTAGGCGATTTCAGCCTTGGCCTCTGTGAGGGTTTTGCCCATCTCCATTGTGATGAGCTGAGCGAGCTCCTCGGCTTGATCGCTTACTGCCTGATGAATTTTTTCCAGGATCTCACTACGGTCGCGCGGGGCACTGCTGCCCCAGCTGTGTGCTATCTCGGTGGCCTTATCTAAGGCCATCATCCAGTGCTTGGAGGTGGCGTTGGCAACCTCGGCTATGGGTTCTTCGGTCGCCGGGTTGATAACAGTGAACGTATCAGTGGAATCATGCTGAGTGTGGCCGATGAAAATATTCTGAGACACAGTAATAAATCCTTTCGCATAGGCGGGTAGTGCCCAGTCTAGGGTTTTCCACAGAGATTGCCCACATAGTTATCCACAGGCTGTGGATAAAGGTGTGTACAACCACAGACAAGATGTTATTCACAGGCTGTTGATAACTTTCTGCACTTTCCCAAACAGGCACATAGTTTCGAATGCAGCATCCTCTAGCTGGGATTTTCGATCAATAATTAGCTTCTGGGCCAAATAATCACATTCATGTGATTATCAACAGTGTTGATAACTTCTGTGGATAACTCACATGGTGCATAAGATGTGGACAACTTTTTCTAGATACCCGAGGCGTAGATAATAACCGCTCCAGCAATCAGACCCGTTGCCCCAATAACAATCCAGTCAGTCGTCCTCTTTGGCTTGAGCACTAAGGGCAAAAGGGCCACGCCGGCTAGTGCCCCGCCCATATGCCCCATCAGGCTGATGCCGGGGATGAGGAAGCTGAAACCAAAATTGACCAGTAATAACGTCAAAGGGGCACGCAGATCAAGGCGTCGGGAAGCGTTCAGGCCTACGAGGAGTACCATCAGCGCATAAACGAAACCGGAAGCCCCCGCCACGGCCGAGTAAGGGTCGAAGAGGGCCACGCACGCTGCGGAGCTCAACGCCGCCGCGATAAAGACGCCTAGGTATTTCCTCGGTCCCACAGCGCGCTCAATTTCGCGGCCCATCAGAACCACTAGCACCAGATTGAGGGCTAAGTGCGAGATGCTGGTATGCATCAGCGAGGCAGTAATCCCGCTGAAAAGATTAGGTTTCGGCCCGTAGAAAACGAGGTGATCTGCGAGGGATGAAAATTTTAGATTATTGGTAACGGACAGTGACTCTACGGCCGTGAGAACCCACAACACAATCATCAGAGCCACCAGAGCAGCGCTCACGGGCGCCTGACGGTAATAATTTTTTACTATATTCACCATATTCATAAGAAAAAGGCAGGGGCGATAGTGCCCCTGCCAGAAATATTCAAGCCCTTCTTAGTTAAGCCTTGATTTCCACAGACTCGATAACCACGGCATCGGTTGGGCGATCAGAACGATCGGTTGGGGTGGTGGCAATTGCCTTGACCACTTCTTGGGAAGCTGGGTCGGTAACCTCACCAAAGATGGTGTGGTGGTTATTCAAATGCGGGGTCGGAGCGACCGTAATGAAGAACTGCGAACCATTGGTGCCGGGGCCTGCATTGGCCATAGCCAAGAGGAATGGGCGATCGAAACGGAGTTCTGGGTGGAATTCATCAGCAAAGGTATAGCCTGGGCCACCTCGTCCGGTGCCGGTAGGGTCACCACCTTGGATCATGAATCCATCGATGACGCGGTGGAATACCGAGCCGTCATAAAATGGGCCCTCAGCAGTACCAGCAGCATTATTCGTGGTATAGGCGGCGGTACCGTTAGCGAGGGTGGTGAAATTCTCGACGGTCTTAGGTGCGTGGTTACCGAAGAGTTCTACCTCGATATCACCACGGTTGGTATGCAGAATTGCCGTTGCAGTCTTTAAACTCATACAGCCTATATTAAGCACGAAACGATACTTATCGCTAGGCTTGAAAGGTAATAGTACTACCAGTTCTCTAGGAGCGAACATGAATCTCATGGCACTGAAAGGTGGCTATACGGTGTTAAAACGTGCGTATAAGGCTTATTCGAATTACGCGGAAAAGAAGGCCGAGGATGCATACGACAATCTTGTCGATGTGGCCAATAACGTCAAACACGATGCAGAAGCCAAAAAAGACCAAGCTGAGCAGCGTTTTTCCACGTTGAGCGAAAAGGCTCGCAGTCGTTTTGAGGAACTGCGCGACGAATACGATGGCGACGAGTTCAAGCGCGCCGCCCACAAGCGTGCAGAGCAGGCCAAGCGCCACGCACGTGCCAAGGCCGAAGAGATCAAAGGTGTGGAAAAACAACCGAAGAAGAAGTGCAAGAAATTCCGCGCTTTCTCTTGGTTCACCATTATCACTGGCGCACTCGTCGCTGCTTATTATTACTTCCTGAAGGAAGATACTTCTAAGCGCCCGCCTCGCACCGATGACTATGAGGGTGAAACCACCGCACAGGCCTATACGCGCAAAGCACAGAACCTCGCAGAGACAGCCGTGGAAAAGGGCAAAGCTCTTATCGGGGATCTCTCCTCCCGTGCAGATGGTGCCGTAGAGACGAGCAAGGAGCAATTCGCTAAAGCTTCCGAAATCGTTGCTGAGGCTCGCGAGAAGGTTGAATTCGAAGCTGAACTCGCAAAGGAAACCGCTGCTGAGCGTTTCGACGATCTCACATCCGATCTTAGCTCCAAGGCCGATGAGGCTCGCGAGAAGGCCCAAGAGGTAGCTGATTTGGTCAAAGACAAGGCCGAAGAAGTAGTTGATAAGGCCAAGACCGTTGTGGGCGAAGCCGAAGACAAAGCTGAGGACCTCAAGGATGAGGCTAAGGACAAGGCTGGGGAAGCCAAAGACGACGCTGAAGCCCTCAAGGACGAAGCGAAGGATAAGGCTGAAGACGTCAAAGATGAGGCCGAGAGCAAGGTTGACGAGGCTAAGGACAAGGCTGAAGATCTCAAAGACGAAGCCGGAGATAAGGTCGAAGAAGCCAAGGACGATGCCGAAGACCTTAAGGATGAAGCGCAAGATAAAGCCGAAGACGTCAAAAAAGACGTTGAGGATAAAGCTGAGAAGACTACCGATGTAACAGACGAGGCCGTACTCGAGGCGCTTGAGGATCAACTCAACTCAATGCCTCAAGACCCCGATGTCGCTGAGACTCAGGTACGCAAGCGCGGTAAGAAGAAATAACTTTTAAGTAAATACGAACTGGCCAGAGAATATCCTCTGGCCAGTTTTTTATCTGCCTTCTAATTCGTGGCTGAGTGCTTCGAGTTCACTACCACCTGACATATACCGTGTTAATTCCGCGACGCTGGTATCAGATCGAGCTGAATCTAAGATCTGCCGGCCCAGATTTAAAATGGTGAAATGATCCCCCACTAAATACGCGTGGTGCGGATTATGGGTAACAAAGACCACCCCGATCCCACGGGAACGGGCAGCGGCAATGAACTTCAGTACCATTCCAGATTGCTTAACTCCCAGCGCAGCAGTGGGTTCGTCGAGAATAAGGACGCGAGCACCGAAATAAATGGCGCGCGCGATGGCGACCACTTGGCGCTGCCCGCCAGACAGGGAACTAATGGGCGTGTCCACAGAGGGCAAATCGACGCCCATCTCATTTAATTGTTGATGTGCAATATGTGCCATCTCGGCGCGTTTGAGAATTCCCCAGCGATTGCTCAGTTCTTGGCCAAGGAAGAAATTGCGCCAAACACTCATCTGTCCGACGACCGCCAAATCTTGGTACACCGTTGCAATGCCATGATCCAAGGCAGCGCGCGGATTGGTGAAGGTGGTCTCGACACCATCGACCACCATGGTGCCGGTATCTGGCTGGTGTATCCCCGCGAGAATCTTGATGAGGGTTGATTTTCCCGCCCCATTATCCCCAAGGACGCAGGTGACCTCACCCTCCTTAATGGTGAAAGAGATATTATAGAGGGCTGCAAAAGAGCCGTAGTTTTTTGAAATAGCATTCAGTTCAATCACGTGCGCACCTATCGTCTTTCTTGCATGGTAGCGAAAGAACTATTGGCCATCACTGCAAAAAGGAGGGTGGCACCGAGGAAGAATTTGAACCAATCTGGGTTCCAGCCAGCATAAACAATGCCTTGATTAGTCATGCCAAAGATCAGGGCACCGAAAGCTGTACCGATCGCGGTACCGCGGCCGCCTGTAAGCGCACAGCCTCCAATGACAGCTGCAATGATATAAAGAAACTCATTGCCGATGCCTTGTCCTGCTTGGATGGAATCGAAGGCAAATAGAGTGTGCATACCCACAAACCACGCGGCAAAGGCCACCATCATAAAGAGTAGAATTTTCACGCGGCGTACTGGAACACCCACGGCGCGCGCAGCATCCTGATTACCGCCCACCGCAAAAATCCAGTTACCAAAGGTTGTTCGAAAGAGAACGAAGCTGGCAATAGCGACGAAGAATAACCACCAGAATATAGTGACCTTAAAGCTGATCCCGAAGAGATCGATGCTGCCTGCGAATACCGCGTGGGCGAGGGGAAAACCTTCCATATCTGCAATAGATGGAGTGGCTACCTGACCGGTGATGAGTTTAGTCAGCGCTAGGTTCAATCCCTGCAAGATCAAAAAAGCAGCCAAAGTAATCAAGAAACTTGCGATACCAGTGCGGGTCACCAAATATCCATTGAGTGCACCGATGGCTAGCGCAATCACTAGAGATAGGCCGGCTCCTACCCACACATTGAGATTGAGATTATAACTGAGCATCGCTGCAGCCAAGGCCGCTGTGGTAACGGCAACGCCAGAGGAGAGATCAAATTCATCCCCGATCATGAGCAAACCGACGGCTAGGGCCACAATACCCAGGGTGGAACTGGCATAGAGTACCGTGGCCAGCGCATCGAAGCTACGGAAAGGTGGGGCGAGAATGAGAAAGAGGATGGCCACCAGGGCCACACCAATGAGGCTTGCCACTTCGGGTCGGCGGCTTAAAGAGGACAGTAAAGGGATCTTATTCACGAGGTTCACTATTATCTAAAGCCACCTGAGGCGGCATCGGAGATCTGGTCAATATTGTCAGGTGTGATAAAGCTGGGCCCTGTTAATACTGGGCGCTCGCCACCCATAACGGACCCGTTACGGTGGGCAAGCCATAGGGAATCGATAGCGAGATAGCCCTGGAGATAGGGTTGTTGATCGACTGCGAAGGCGATCTGATCATTGTTGATCGCCGTCATCAGCTGGGCATTGGTATCGAAGGTAGCGATTTTGGCCGCGGATTGGGTTTCCTTCACCGCCTCCACGGCGCGCAGAGCCACGGGCGCCTGCAGGCTCATAATCCACTCGATATTCTTATCCTGAGCTAGCTTCGTTCCCAAGGTCGCCTGCACATTCGTGAGGTCTTGGCCATTAACGTAAAGCAAGTCCACCTCCTTACCCAACCCTTCTGCCACACCCTGACAGCGAGATTCCTGGGAAGAATTACCTTGTTCGTGAATAATGCAGAGAACATGCTCGGCACCCGTGGCAGCAAGGCGCTCACCTGCCTTGAGTCCGGCAAGTTTTTCCTCTTGGCCGAAAAAGCTACTGATATTGAATTCTTGATAGCGATTCATCCCGGCATTGAGAGCAACTGTGGGAATTCCTGCGGCGCTTGCACGAGCTGCTACCGGGCCAAGTGCATCGGCATTGGGCATGGTGAGAGCGAGTCCGTCGACGTCAGAATCGATGGCTGCCTGAATCAGATTGGCTTGGTTTGGAGCTTGAGGATCGCTGGAATAACGGAGCTCGATATTGCCCTTGCGAGCTGCATCTTCAGCCCCCTTGCGCACGAGGTCCCAGAAGGTATCTCCGGGGGCGCCGTGGGTCACCATCGCTACCACAAGGCGAGGGGTATCAGCGTGACCGTTCGCTGCGTCTAGGCGTTGCTTTTCTTGCAAGCCTCCCGTGGCTGAGCACCCGGTTAAGAGGGTGATCGTTGCCACGAAACTAGCAACGAGGCTTATTTTCCTTGTTAAGTACACCTCTGCCATGGTGCCTGAAGATGTGAGTACGGTCAATTAGGCTGACCTGCAACTTTACCGATTAAGTAGTGTTAAGCTGGGTGTTAAGAAAGAAAGATCTCTTACGAGGTCGGCGAGATTCAACCAAGCTATAGGATCTTGTGTCATTTCTTTGCATAGATCGGCCTACAAATTCCAGTATTTTAGTGATACGCACGAAGATGCTCATGGTTCTGCCAACTAGCGTGTGGGGCGCTGCTCTATGAATCTCGCAGTGCTCACTCTGTGATCTTTGCTGGCACAACGATCAAGGCAATAGAAAAGCACCTCGCTTTGATAGCTAGGTACTGGTAAATCTATGACGTTGAAAGAAGACGAGTCGAGTATTGTCGTAAGTAACCTTTATATTCGCGCGGCGATGCTCGCACAGCTCACGCTTGAAGGATTGGGCCTGTTGTGACGCATGGATCTGGCACAGCTTAGCCCGAGCAGACTCTCTGGCACATCTTAACGAGGCTGAATTAATAATCACTTAAGCATCAGCACAATAATCTTCTCTAAAGGTGCCACCCAAAAGAGGTTCTGTCTTCACCAGCTCACCTGAACAGTCTGTAGTCAGACATTCACTAAACCAAGCACTCATCCTCGATGAGTGATCAGAACGGTCCCGTCATCGTAAAAAATGATGTACTCGACCACAATCACTCAGGCATCATCGAGTAAACCCCTGACACACCATGTTGCTTGGTTCTCCACCTCCCAGGGATTGGGCAATACACTCCTAGACATCCTCAATTTTAACTGTGGCGTCCCTAGCTTCTTCTTCATGATCTGGTGGGAAACTTGCTATCCCTTCGTATGAACGGTCATATTTTTCCACGCAAAAGTGCTGGTGTCTCCTTGGAAAGCAGATTGTTGATGGTGCGAGTCGGTTTCTATACCAGCTCTGTGTGTAAACCCGACTGTGCTGTCATTCAGGCGCCTCGAACCGAGAGCACCCGAGAGTACAAACCGAGAGCACTAGGAGCCCACCTATAGTGCCAGTACTTCAGCCATGACGGGAATGGGGAGTTGGGTTGCGATCGGATCATAAGGATTCACGCCTTGTTGCTCAGCCTGGAGCGAGAGGAGTAATGAGTATCGGACTGATAAATCTCGGCGATCCTTGCGTCTATTGTTCTATCACCGGATCGAGTTTCGCTCCAGCCTAAACTCGGCGTCCGGCTCGGCCGATACCATTTGTTGTCATGGTGCCTCACTTACCCAGTGATGATAAGGAAGCTAACACCGTTGACTGCCCACATCTTCCGACTCTTGAACGAGGAACTTAGGTGAAATTAGGGGTGAAATATGAGACCGTAACAACGGTTGAAAGGGAATGATATGACGACGATGGAGTCAGCAACCCATTCGCTAATCACTGCTGAGATCTTTTAAAAAAGGATTGCGCGGTCCAGTTTCATGGCAGGTCGAGGAATAGGATTTAAAGAAAAGTTAGTGAATGTAGATGACTAAGAAAAATAGGTATTGCCTAAACCACTTGCTCTCGTTTTTACGATTTTGGTCATTCTCGCTATACCGTTACCTTTCGCACTGTATCTGGGTGGCTTCGAGTGGATGAGCAGCGGAAGTCAAGCAGGTTCGAAGGAATTTGTCGTGTCTTATGTTTTCGGACTTTTGGTGCTTCTCGGCAGCCTCGCAGCCGCTGTCTATAGAGGCCGTCGCAATCAGGAGAAGTAGCGGATTATTGCCCACCGAAAGAATATTAAGCACCTAGAATTGGTTGCCAAGATCGAAGCTGACACCGACAGCATGGGAAAAAGCGGCGAATCAAGCAAGCGCATAACTTGCCGTGCGTGATTCGCCGTTTCCCGCAAAGGCTAACCTAGTACGCTGACCTGTCCAAAGTATTAAGAAATCGCAAGCGTCGCCGCTTTAAACCGAGATAGTGGGCACGAAACCAGTCTCCTCCTCCATTTCGCAGAGCGAGCAAACAGCGAAAGCCTATAGACACAAAGGAAAACGCTCCCCTAGGAATGAAAAAAGATGCTGGCTTGGATTAAATCCAAACCAGCATCCAGTTTGTGGAGCATAGGAGAATCGAACTCCTGACCTTCTGCTTGCAAAGCAGATGCTCTACCAATTGAGCTAATGCCCCAAATTCCTTGGTGGGCCTAGCAAGAATCGAACTTGCGACCTCATCGTTATCAGCGATGCGCTCTAACCGACTGAGCTATAGGCCCTTAAAAAGGAACGAAACCCAACTTTACAGCAGATTCTATTAACGGACAAAACCAGTGCTCATTACAGGTATCTTAAGCGCTCTTAAGCATTACGACTCATCAGGTGACTCAGAGCACCACCGGCCACCTGCAGAGACTGTGGATCGCCTTGTTCGATAATTTCCCCCTGGTCCATCACAGCAACGAGGTCTACCGAATCAACGGAATCAAGATCATGAGCGATCTCAATGATGGTTGCATCGGGGCGATACCGCCGTAAATTTTCGCGTACTTGCTGCACTAAACTGGGATTAAGGTGCGCGGTGAATTCATCGAGAACCAGCACCCGACCGCCCCGCAGCAATGCTTGAGCTAGAGAAAGGCGCTGCCTTTGGCCACCTGAGAGCGCGAGCCCACCTTGGCCAACCTCTTGGTCGAGGGAAATCTCCCCACTCAAGCAGGCGATAGACATTACTTCCTTAAGCTCCGTATCTAAAGCTTGCGGGTGGGCAAGCCGTAAATTATCGGCAACTGTTCCAGAAAGTACTTTGATGTCTTGGGTGACAAAGTTAATAGCAGCCCGAATGTCATCGACGTGATAGTCGCGCAGATCGTGGCCATCTACCAAAACCCTACCGTGGGACGGGTCCCAGTAGCGCAGCAGAAGTTTTGCGATGGTAGATTTCCCCGACCCGGTGCTTCCGACCACCATCGACCAGCTCCCCGGTGCGATGGCAAGGTTAATTGACCGCACGGCCCCTACTCTGCTGCCAGCGTAGCTAAAGGATATATCGCGCCATTCCACGCCGATCCCTGGACCCTTGGCAGCAAGGTGGCGTGGGCCGTTGTCGTGGGCTAATCCGGCGTGGGAGAGGCTATAGACCCGGCGCGCCGCCGCGAGTGATTGCGAGAGGTAATTACCCAAATCAGAAACCTCGTTGACCATATCCCAACAGCGCAGAACCGCAAAAACTATGACCACGCTCAGCGCCATATTATCGGTTGGGATCAGTAGCAGAAGAAAAACGACCATACGCGCAGCAGCTACAAGCCCTGCATGAGCACCCACGACGGCGCCGCGCCGATCGATCTTTTCCGCAAGGGGTTTCTCCAACTCAGTAAGACTTTCATGGCGACGCTTCCTCGCACCGTAGCCTACTACTTCGGCGACACCGCCTACAGAATCGGCTATATGCTGAGCGATGATTCCACGCTCCGCGGTTACCTTCACCGCATGACGATAGGCTCGAGTATCAGCGGCGATCAGCCCCACACAAAGGAAAATTGCGGCGGTGGCTAGTCCATGCCACGGGGATATGTAGGTGATGGCAATCAGCACCACAGTAGGCACAGTGAGAGCGGAAATAATTGGAGCTGTGGTGTGGGCGAAAAAGACTTCAATTTGGCCGATATCCCTCGTCAACCGGTTGAGCATATCCCCGGTCCCTACTGCTTCCTTGCCCGTACGCGCGGTAATAGCGGGGGCTTGAGGATAGATATCACGGAATACCCGGATGCGAATGAGCTCGAGGGCCTTAAAGGCCACAAGGTGACCAAAGTAGTGCTCGAGGTACCTCAAGAAGGCTTTGGCTAGAGCACTTATGATCAGGATGCTCATGACAGTTTTGATTGTCATCGTGCCGCCTACGATCGCATAGGCCGGGACTACAAAGATGACGATCCCGAGGATCTGATTGAGTATGCGGCAGATGGTTGACCACCCCAGTGGGGCCAGGACTGGCCGAGTGATGGAAATTAGCCACGATACTAGTTGTTTATAGGTGGGCTCGTTCATGCTTGTTCCTTCACGTCTTCGTGGAGTTGGCCGTTATCGATATGAATAATTCGATCCATATGTTCCAGGGAGCTTAGGCGGTGCGTGACCATAATGAGGGTGATATCTGGTCCTAGTTCATTAATGGCTTCGAGGATCTCGCGTTCGGAGCGCAGATCCACATGGGAGGTCGGTTCGTCGAAAAGCATGACGCTACGCCCGGAAATAATAGCCCTCGCTAGGGCGATGCGCTGGGCCTGGCCGCCAGAGAGTCCGAGTCCCTGCTCGCCGAGTTCGGTATCGATACCGTGAGGCATGGCCTTGATCTCGGTATCAATATGTGCGCTTTGAAGAGCGGCCCATAATTGTTCATCAGTGGCATCGGGGCGTGCGAAACGGAGGTTATCAGCAATGGTGCCGCTAAAAAGCCACGTGGTTTGATTGACACTCGCGGAGGCATTGCGAAGTGTATCCCCGCTGAGCCCGTTAATCGTGATATCTCCAGAATCTGGGATGAGATCGCCTTTGAGGAGAGAGAGCAGAGTTGATTTTCCTTCGCCTGATCGGCCCATAATAGCTACACGTTCACCAGGCGCGATTTCAAGATTGATACCTTCAAATAGTGGTTGATCGAAGTGGAAGTGCAGATCGCGCACACATACCGCGGCGGTAATGGCCGAATCGGCGGCAGCGACGGTGGGAGTATTATTCGGCTGGGCTCCTGCAGGCCGTGAGGGTTGTGCGGGGCGGGCACGCAGGAAACCGAAGATGCCGCGTTGGCTGCCAAGGCCACTCATACCGATATAGAAGAAGGCGCCAACTTGATCCATGGGCTCTAGTAGGAGGATGCTCAGCGCCAATAATGTGATGCCCTGACCAGCGCTGAGCTGACCTGTGAGGGTGCCGTGGAGAGCAAACCACGCGGCTGTCGCCACCAACAGCAGGCTAAAGGAGGCGTCCATGGCAAAGAGGATGAGCTGATTACTCTTAAGCAGGCGCATGACTGCACGGCGATTCTTCTCCCCTGCTGCATCGAGTTCATCAGCCTTGCGTTGAGCTGCACCGAGTAATTGTAGGGTACTTAAGGATTGCAGGGATTCCATATAGGCCGCGGCCAATTGTTTCCGGGAATCTTGAGTGCCAGAGGATACTCGTGACACTATCTTGCGGAAAGCCCCTAAAAGTAGTGGCACCATCGGCAACATCAGCACTAAGATCATCGCTGCTTTCAGCGATACAGACACACCTATGGTGGCTATGACGATCACGGGTGCGGTGAGGGATGCAATAATCTGGGAAATAAAGCCGATGCGGAAGGCCATCATTTTCTCGCTCGACTCGGTGGCCAAGGATACAACTGCACCCGTACTGGTTGATGCCGAGCGAGCTGGGCCGGCATCAAAAACGGCATCGAGAAGGCGGTGGCGAATGAGGGCCTCTTCGTGGATCTGACCGCGCGCGATAAGTAGACCGCGGAGCCAGAGGCTCAGCACCACGATAGCTGGGCCGAGGAAGAGCGTGGGTGAGGGCGGATAGCCGTCGATAAGAGCGCCGGCACTCACTATTGTCAGGCACATGCCGATGACCGCGATCCAGTAGCTGATCACGCCGAGGCCAATGGAGGTCTTCGCCTGAGGGCTAAGCTTATACGGGGCTGGCGGTTTCTTAGCTTTGCTTTGCCTTAGCTTCATAGGCTCATGGTAGCGAAGAGTGAGATTGTCCGCCCAACTCTCAACCGTGATATTCATCCTTAGATTAACCCCGACGAATATCACTCTTATCCCAGTTCACGCTGGAAATGCGCCCCTGCCGTATCGGTCATAGGGGTAACAAGCACACGCTAGTGTGAGCAATCTCCCGCTTATCGACGCCACATCTTTGGTCGCCCCTTAACCCCTAATTCAACCTCAACCATCAGCTGTTGAGGGCGAACCTTCGGCGTCCGATTCTTTGACTAAGCTTTTTAACAATTGCGATCGACTGGTGCACTGTGAATACAAAAACGGGGTATATCACGGCGCCATGGGCCCGTGATATACCCCGCTTCTAAAGATAAGGTGAGAAATGAACTGTCTTAAGCAGTCGTCTCAGCCATAACCTTCTGTGGCTCCTTTAGTCCCAGCCTCTTCTTAATACCTGTAACCATGAGACTGATTGCCCCATCACCGGTGACGTTGCAGGCGGTACCGAAGGAATCCTGCAAAGCGAAGATAGACAACATAAGTGCCACACCGGTCTCATCGAAACCAAGGATCGCAGTGATCAAACCGATGGAAGCCACCACGGTTCCGCCTGGCACACCTGGGGCGGCGATAGCGAAGATGCCCAGGAGGAAACCGAAGAGGACGAGGTTAGATACTGAGGGAAGAGATCCGTAGAGAATCTGCGATACCACCATCACGAAGAAGGTCTCAGTGAGCACCGAACCGCACAGATGGGTATTAGCGCACAGCGGGATGCAGAAATTCCGTACCTCTGGGTCAAGAGTCTTAGACTTAGAGGCCGATTTCAAGGCCACAGAGAGCGTTGCTGCTGAACTCATTGTGCCCACGGCCGTCATATACGCCGGACCATAATGACGCAACACTTCCCACGGGTTGGTGCCGGAGAATAATCCGCCCAAAGCATAAAGCAGAGCCAACCAGAGATAGTGGCCAACAATAACGATAGCGAGCACCTTAATGAATACCGGAAGCTCGTGGATAATCGCCCCTTCGTAGGCCAAGGTGGCAAAGGTGGCACCGATATAGAAAGGCAAGAAGCGAATGACCACTTGGTTCACAATGGCCAATACAATTTTATTGAACTCCTCAAAAAGCTCACCAAAACGCTTCGATTGGGTCCACAAGATGGCCAAGCCCATCAAAACGGCGGTCACCAGCGCTGTCATCACTGGCATGACGGGTGCGATGCTGAGTGCAAACAGCTTCTCTGGTAATGCGGTGGATTCCGGCGCTTTGCTGCCAATATCGAGATAAGGGATGAGCACGTGCCCGGCCGCAATGGAGAACATCGACGCACCTACCGAGGAGAGGTAGCAGATTGTCAGTGTAATCCCGAGGATCTTGCCCGCATGTGCTTTAAGGCGGATAATTGCTGGTGTAATAAATCCTAAGATAATAAAAGGTACTGCATAAAGGATCAGATCTCCAAGAACTGACCGCAGGGCGTCTATGACAGCAATGACTGGCTCATTAGCTAGCGAACCCACAATCAGGCCGAGAATTAAACCGATCAAAAGTTTCATAGGGAAACTGCGCATAATGGTCATATTTTCAGCTTTCTTCAATTTTTTATTCTGTGCCTATGGCTTCTGTGCCATCATTCATGGCGCCTCATAAGCTACCACAGTCTTTTCTTGCCACCTATAAGCATTTTCTTTTAGTGAGGTCAGTTCGAGAGATGACATAACCATTTTTATTTTTCATTTGCTCCCCCGCATGAAATTCCGCGCACTACACCGCAACCTCTTTCGGTTTAAGGGATCCTGATGAGAAAGTGCTGCTTATGGGGTTTTTTATCCTAGGAGTTGAATATAACTTGCCGCGTCGCCGCTATTTTTACCCCCGAGGGGGCACGAGCTCATGATTTCGTTCAGTAATTCTTCACTCCTTTAAAACCGCGCCCTCAGACCTCGCAGATCCGTGTGTTGGGGTGGCTTTCACCGGAATGTAGATAGTCCTTTGAGGACGGATTCGCCCATTAGGATGCAGGGCCCTAATGCCTTCTAAAAAAATTATGGCGCGAGAGCCCGTATTGCAGCGCTCGATGTTGCTAAAGCAACGAGCATCTCACTGTGGAATGGCACCACCCTGTGGTTTTAGTGTCTGGGTGTTTTTACCACTGCCTATCGCTTACAGGCACGGAGCACTCGGGGCTCCTTCATGTATACCTTCAATAAAGCCGAAGCAACGTCCACCGAAAGCGACCGTGTACTACGCACAGCACTGCTGACCTCAGGTGTAGTGATGGTGAGTGCGTAATTCCAGGGTCCACAGATTATTCTTGCTGCTTATATCCCACACGTCCCTGATTCAGCAACGGATCTATGCCGGGTTGGTGTCATGAGATATCCCATCCCGTATTCTCAAGGTCCAAGGCTGCACCCCTGGAGCCTGTTGGAGTCTGGGGTGTTGACCAAGCACCACGATTTTAAATATCACGAATATCACCCACACTGATGGATTCCGCACCATTGAGGACAGCGTCTGCCTCGTACCCTAAACCCTCGAAGCGATCGTAATACTCGGATAGCTTTTCTGTAGCTCTCCTCTTCCGCTCGGCATATGTAAGCCCCTCAGGGTCGGGTTTGAACCTCGATACCCTCGGTAATAACTCAGCAATATCCGTTCCCGTGTCTTTAAATGAACCATCGGCAAAGCATCTGATAATGAATTCTCTCGTGGATATAGGCTGCAGTTTCTCTTCTTCCACGATGCCTTGTAATTCCGCTCCCCGGTGGTAACGGATAAACTCAACCCACTCCTCTTCCACGTCTGAGTTAGGAGAAATCGAATCAACGAAAGCTTCGATGAGGTCACGCTTGCTTCGCAGCGTTGGGCTGGCGCTCAGGGAGCGGGAAATTTCAGCTCGAATATCCTTATCTTGGCCATCACCGTGCTGCTCGCGGTATTTCTCTACCAGCAGCAAGATATAGTCAACATTAATTTCTACCTGCTTGATCAATTCAATTTCGAAGACGAGGTCATCATTGATCACTTCCTTGTCTGCGTCCTGCTCCCCACGAACATGAGCGTAGATATCCAGGTAAATACTGCGATAATTTTGCTCTTGGCGCGGCGTGAGAATCTCTTGACCAGTGAACTCATCAAAAGAGGAGAGAATATTCTGCAACCTCAAAATGGCCCCAAATAAGGCAATAAATTCCTTTTGCCGAGATTCCCCGATTATTCGCTCACCCTCAGGAAAGGCCTGTAGGAGTTCTGAAGTTTTATTGGCGTACTCAGCGTAGTAATCCCTAAATGGCTTCAAGATCACTACTCCGTGGGCGTCTTTGTTACCAAATAGCTCCAGTGCCTTATTGGTCTCTTCCTCCAAATCGCGGAAGCACACAATATTGCCGTAGGTTTTTACCGAGTTAAGAATCCGGTTGGTCCGAGAATAGGCCTGGATCAGGCCGTGTGCCTTGAGGTTCTTATCCACAAATAAGGTGTTGAGGGTGGTGGCATCAAAACCGGTGAGGAACATATTGACCACAATGACTAGATCTAGTTCCCGGTTTTTTAACCGTTGGGATAGATCCTTGTAGTAGTTCTGGAATTTATCCGCCGAGGTGTCATAGGACGTATTAAACGTATCGTTATAGTCATTGATCACATCCTCAAGGAAATCCCGCGAAGAGTTGTCCAGGTTTTCTGGCTCAAAGGACTCATCTTCAATAATCCCATCGGCGGTGGCCTCATTGGCACCATAGCTAAAGATCATTCCGATTTTTAGCCGCTCATCGGGTGTAAGGCCTTCTTGTTGGGCCTGGAATTCATTGTAATAGCGCTTAGCCGCATCGATAGAGGCGGTAGCAAAGAGCGCATTGAAGCCTCTCACATGCCGTCTATCGTTCTTGGCAATATGCGCCCGCCTGGTGCGGGTTGACTCCACCACATTTGATACCACGGTGTGCTCATAGCTTTGCCACCGCTTAGTTTTTTGCGGAAAGTGCTCCAAGGTATAAGCAACAATTTCAGAAATTCGCTGGGGGGCCAAGAGTGCTCGTTCCGTATCTACAGCGCTGACGTCCTTATCGCGAACGTCGCCCACCTTGATAGTGTCGATATAGTCAATGCGGAAGGGGAGAACATTCCTATCCGTGATTGCGTCAACGATGGTGTAGGTATGCAGTTTATCGCCAAAAGCCTGCTGCGTAGTCTTGAGATGCGGATTACTACCTGAAGAGGAATTCACCGCAAAGATAGGGGTGCCGGTGAACCCAAAAAGATTGTACTTCTTAAAGGATTTCGTGATTTCGGTATGCATCTCACCGAATTGGGAACGGTGACACTCGTCGAAAATCATCACCACATGCTTAGCAAAAACCGGATGCTTCTTATTGGCTTTAACAAACGTAGACAGTTTTTGGATCGTGGTAATGATAATCCGCGAATCACTGTCTTCGAGCTGGCGCTTTAACACCGCAGTAGACGTATTAGAATCAGCCGCCCCTTTTTGGAAGCGCTCATATTCCCGCATAGTCTGGTAATCCAGATCTTTGCGATCAACCACGAAAAGAACCTTATCCACGCTCTCCATTTGCGAGGCTAGGATAGACGCCTTGAATGAGGTCAAGGTCTTCCCTGATCCCGTGGTGTGCCATATATATCCACCAGCATCAAGAGTCCCCAGAGTTTTGTAGTTAGTAGAGATCTGGATCTTGCTCAGGATCCGTTCCGTAGCCACAATCTGGTACGGGCGCATAACCAGCAAAAGATCATCAACGGTAAGCACGCAATAGCGCGTAAGAATATTGAGCAGAGTGTGCTTGGCAAAAAATGTTCGGGCAAAATCTGTTAACTCTTGGATAGGCTTGTTATTTCCATCAGCCCACCACGAGGTGAATTCATAGCTGTTGGACGTCTTCCTCGACGACTTTTTAGCGGTAGTCTCAATATGGTGCACACGAGTGGTATTTGAATAGTATTTTGTTAACGTTCCGTTGGAAATAACAAAAAGCTGCACATACTCAAAGAGCCCAGATCCCGACCAAAAGCTTTCTCGCTGATAACGCTGAATCTGGTTGAACGCCTCCCGAATATCAACCCCTCGACGCTTAAGCTCTATATGCACCATCGGAAAACCATTGACTAAGACCGTGACATCATATCGATTCAGGCGCTTCTCCCCTAAAGGCTCCCCCTGGTTACTACGAGAGCTCCCCACGGTTTCATACTGGTTGATCACCTGAAGGCTATTGTTGTGGATATTAGCTTTATCGATCAGGCGAATATTCTTCACTCGCCCATCGTCTAATTCCATTAATTGCACGTTATCTTGCTGGATACGCTTGGTCTTTTCCTTAATGCCGTCGTTTTTACTAGCGATGACTCCATCGAAGAAGCGTTTCCACTCAGAATCACTAAATTCAGTCTTGTTGAGCTTTTCCAGCTGCCTGCGCAGATTAGCTACCAGTTCTTCCTCGGACCGTGGCTGGAAATACTCATAGGCTTGTGACTGTAGAATCCGAATGAACTCGTTTTCCAACTGCGCTTCGGACTGATACTCCACCACCGAAGATTCTGGGGCCTCATATTCCGCGACAACGGTCGAATCAGCTGATACCACCAGAGGTTCAAATGCCTTCACAGCACCCACACCCATCACACCTTTAGTTCTTTGAAGGTCAGTAATTGGTCCCGGTAGTACTCGTACTGTTGGCGACGAGCGCTAAGCTCTGCAGGAATTCCACTCTTCAAATCGTTGGTGTATGAGTTCAATGCTTCCAAGGTCTTGATAATCTCTTTTTGCTCCTCCAACGAGGG
Organism: Corynebacterium sp. ES2775-CONJ; assembly: GCF_024814515.1. Classification (NCBI taxonomy): domain Bacteria; kingdom Bacillati; phylum Actinomycetota; class Actinomycetes; order Mycobacteriales; family Corynebacteriaceae; genus Corynebacterium; species Corynebacterium sp. ES2775-CONJ. The sequence goes on from NZ_JANUXT010000005.1 coordinate 156,500, forward strand.
TAGAGGTAGAGGGAAATTTTTTACCTTGCTGGCATTCAAATTCGATTGAGATCCGACTCCGAGAGATTTTAGTTTTTCATAACGGCAAAGGAGATAGTAGAAGACATATTTGTATTCGGCTTTATGGGGGTTTATCTCAAGATTGCAACAAGCCTGATTGGTGGTAGCAGCAATGCTTGTGATGGCCACTTTGGCTGCAGTCGCTCCGTACATAGCAACAACAATGGTCTTGGGGGGAACCCAATGAGCCGAGCTATTGTCCAGTCCAAGATCGGTAATAGTTCTAGAGGTTTCGTGGATGTAGTTGAAGTCGATGTCTTGAGTCCTGATCCAGGGAATATCGCCATCGTAGTATTCGGCTCTAGTCGTCCTCGGGGTTCCCCCTGAACTAACTTTTGTACACACATCCCCTAGACGATAGACTTCAACATTCTCATCAAAATTAAATACTGAGTTTAGAACATATTGAAACTGAATCGTTCGAGCTTCCAGCTCAGCCTCCAGCTCAGCCTCCAGCTCGGTGAAGGAGTCCAAAATATCAACAATCTCACGCTGAATCTCCAAAGGAGGGATAGGAATGTTCAACTGAGAGTACTTGGAAATCCACTGGCGCGAGTGATCTGTGACAGGATAACCAATAGTCTGCATAGTATGGAACAAATATCGAATGTCCAAGATTTCCGAGTCAACTGAAAGAATCTTCAAGGCAGATGATTTAACCTTAAAGGGAAAATCTACCCACTTAGAGCTAGTAGTGAAGTCATCAAATATGATCACCGGATCTTCTGGGCTTGACATTTTAATACCGTGTTTCTCATTGGTCTTACCCAGAATGAAAGCTTTTCCAGCTGTCAAAACCGGAGTTTCGTAAAAATCGCGATACTCTTTGGAGTTCACTAGATACCGAGTTGGCTGCTCATATTTCACAACTTGGTTAATAGGAACTACAGGCACCCCATTAGGGCAGTGCTGCTGGATCAGTCGCTCAATCCTATTCATTATTTACCACCCTCGAGATCCGCAACAATCGCATCAATCTTGGTGCGCAGAACCTGCTGGCGCTCAACAATCTCAGCTATACGCTGGTTAAGCTCAGCAATATCAACAACCTCCCTGGTATCCTCTGGCTCAACATAACTCGACACCGCAAGGTTATAGTCATTACCCGCAATCTCCTCGTGCGAGGCCAGCTTCGCAAGATACTCCACGTCCTTACGATCGTTAAATAACTCGAGGATATGGGCGATATTCTCATCCAGGAGCTTATTCTTCTTTCCTACCTTCTTAAACTCCTTAGAGGCATCAATAAACAACACATCGGTGTCTTTCTTGGACTTCTTCAGCACCATAATGCATGTTGCAATGGTTGTCGTGAAAAAGAGATTGGCAGGCAACTGAATGATGGCCTCGACATAGTTATTGTCAAGAAGATATTTGCGGATTTTTTGCTCCGCTCCGCCGCGGTAGAGCACCCCGGGGAATGACACGATGGCCGCAGTGCCATTTTCCGCCAACCAGCTCAAGATATGCATTGTGAACGCTAAATCAGCTTTTGAGTTCGGCGGCAGGACACCTGCCGGGGAAAAACGCTCATCGTTGATCAACAATGGGTTGTCTTTGCCGTCCCACTTAATTGAGTAGGGCGGGTTGGAGACGATTGCTTCGAAAGGTTGATCATCCCAGTGCTGCGGATTAATCAACGTATCACCAAGACTTAAGTTGAAGCGCTCGTAGTTGATTCCGTGGAGGAACATATTAATCCGCGCGAGGTTATAGGTAGTGAGGTTTATTTCTTGACCATAGAAACCCCCGACTTTACCTTTTCCTAGGATTTTCTCGAATTTCAACAGCAAAGAGCCCGAACCCACGGCGGGATCATATACCCGGCTCAGGTGCGTTTTATCCCCGATAGAGATACGTGCGAGTAGTTCTGATACTTCCTGTGGGGTGAAGAATTCCCCACCTGATTTCCCAGCCGAGGAGGCATACATCGTCATGAGATACTCATAAGCATCACCGAAGACATCAATAGTGTTGTCATCAAAGTTTCCGAGGGGTAGGTCCCCAATAGCATTGAGAAGTTTAACGAGTTTCTCATTGCGTTCTTGAACGGTATTACCAAGCTTAGGTGAGTTAACGTTGAGATCGTCGAAGAGACCTTTGATATCGTCTTCACTCGCAGTACCGACTGCTGAGCCTTCGATGCTGCGGAAGATATGATCTAAAGTCTCATTGAGGTTCTCATCATTTTTCGCGCGCGTACGTACGTTAGAAAATAGATGTGAGGGGAGAATGAAATAGCCTTTTTCTTTAACTGTTTCTTCCCTGACTATTTCGGCTTCGGTATCGGTGAGATCCGCGTAGTTAAAGTCATCATCCTCGTTGCTTTTGAGGTGGTTGGTGATGTTTTCGGAAATGAAGCGATAGAACAGCATACCGAGGACGTAGCTTTTGAAGTCCCAGCCGTCTACGCTGCCACGTAGCTCGTTGGCTATTTTCCAGATGGTTTTGTGTAATTCAGCACGCTGAGACTCTTTAGTCATCGGTAATCCTTATGGTCTTTCACCGCCCTCAAAACAAGGGCTGTTGGGAATAAATCTACGTAGGACTCTAGCAAGAATAATCTTGTTAAAAGTGCCAACGCCACGACTATAAGACTAGGAATAGACAAAGCGCGCTAATCAGAGAACGCTTGTTCGAAAGAAGTTCTCCTATCCAGGCTAAAAGGACTCATAGGATCCTCAGATTCGGCCGAATATTGCTCACGCGAAGATCCGGCCAACCGTAACTATGCCCTACTCCCCGCGCCCATCATTCCTAGCAGATTGAGTGAAGTAAGTAGTGACAAATTCGATCTCCGCCATATACCTCGTTATATAAAACGTGTTCAGCTTTATCTTCCAAACTTTTGACCAAGGTGGGCTAAGAGGCCCCACCAAATAAGAGACGTTAATTCTTTTATAGTTGTCGCGAGATCCTCCCAAGTACTCGGTTAAGATCTTGTACATCTTTCGATATCTGTTTTTCAAAATTAAGTCGACCATTCGTTGTATTACTATTGGCGTGAAAATGTGTACCTAGAACGCTGCGAACATTAAGTTCGAATCTCTCTGAGTAGTGATTGCCGAGCTCATCATCATATTCCAAGAGAACAAATTGAAGCGCAGGTACGCCCTCTCTGGAAGCGGAAATTGCTTCGCCATCAACGTACTTACCTTTAGGTTGCATCCAGTAGGCGACATCTATTTGAAAACCTGGAACCCAGGTCGAGAAAGTTTTGCGATCAAAGATCAGTTTGACACCTTCTACAAGCGAATAATCGGTCTCTCCGTTAGGGGTCGCGGCCTGTATTGCTGAGTCGGGCAGTCCCGGCTCGAAGTTCACCATCACATTCTTTGCCACTGATTTACCTTTATTAGAGATAATAAAACGTAGAGGCTCTCGGGGTAATCGGGCATTAGCACGTGAGCCATCATCATCGGTCGATTGGCATTGATATTTATCTGCCTATTCAAGCGAAGGGAACGACACGCAACCAAGAGAGAAATAAGCGCGATAAGAGCGATGAACGCATTAATCAACGTGCTGGTTCGCTCGGTTGTCCACCAGCTCGCAAAGTTTAAGAAATAGTCCATCCGCTGATCGTATCCATTTTTGCTGAAACCTCCGTTGAGCTGCGCCAAAATATGCTCGTTACCTCCCACCCAAGCTGGGGAAATATCAAAGTACCTCAGCGACTCGCTGCGAGGAGACAAAAAGAACCGGCACCTTTTAGGTAGGTACCGGTTCTTTACTAGTTGTGGAGCATAGGAGAATCGAACTCCTGACCTTCTGCTTGCAAAGCAGATGCTCTACCAATTGAGCTAATGCCCCAAATTCCTTGGTGGGCCTAGCAAGAATCGAACTTGCGACCTCATCGTTATCAGCGATGCGCTCTAACCGACTGAGCTATAGGCCCTTAAGAAGGAACAGTCGAAATGTTATCTAAGAAGTTAATATTTCACAAATCGACTCGTGACCATGATGTTTATGGTCACACGATAACCTTGTGCTCAGTAGTTATCACTACAACGCTGCGCCTTTCATTTTAGGGCTGGGTATAAAGGAAAAACAAATTCCACCTCCCTTCTATGCAGCTTGCGCGGGTGAGGGAGGTGGAATCTGTTGCTAGGGCTTAGAAATCGTGGGTAATTTGAATGCGTAGCCCCGAGGTGAAATCAGTGGTGGCGTTGTAGCACACCGCGATCAGCGGCAGCAGCACACTGGTGAGGATCACAAAGATGATAGCCAGCAGCCCGGCTAACATCATCACCAGTGGAAAGGTGATGAGCTGGGTTCCACCTACACCACCAATAATCTGGTTCACCTGATCCCACACTCCCATGGCATCCATGCCAAAGTACAGCAGGGTGACACTTAAGAGTCCGGCCGCTGCGAGCACCGTGGAGAGAATGAAGGTAACCCGAAAGACCGAGAGCGGCGCGATATGGGTAATGGCGCTAATACGAGTAGCCATTATTTATCCCCTTGTTCCGCGTCATTGGGGCTCACGCTGAGCGGAGTTTGGTGCCCGTGCGGCAATTCCTTCTCCCCTGTTGCTACCTTTTCGGCTTCTTCTTCGCCTTCGCCTTCAACATTTCGGTCAATGGCTAAAAGGTCAACACCGTCTTGGAGGTTCACCAGGCGAACGCCCATGGTGGCACGAGAGCTTGGTCGGATCTGGTTAACCTCGGTGCGAATCACGCCACCGGCTGAGGTGATAGCGAAGATCTCATCGTCTTCATCTACTACAATCGCACCGATGAGTTTGCCGCGCTTCGGGCTGTACTTAAAGGTCATCACACCAATGCCGCCGCGGCCACGGGTGGCATATTCTTCCATGATGGTTCGCTTGCCATAGCCCCCTGAGGTGGCCACCAAGAGGGAGGAGCCCTCGCGGACTACGGTCATGGCCAGGAGTTGATCCTCGCCTCTAAAGCGCATGCCCTTCACACCTGCGGTGGATCGACCCATGGGTCGTAATTGCTCATCATCGGCGTGGAAGCGGATGGCCTGGCCTTCTTCGGACACCAGCAGCAAGTCATCGTCGCCAGAGCATAGGGCTGCTCCAATGAGTTTGTCGCCCTCATTGAGGTTGATAGCGATGAGCCCTCCTGAACGATTTGATTCATAATCGCTCAAGCGTGACTTCTTTACTCGACCTTGCGCGGTGGCGAGAACGAGATAAGGTGCGTCTTCGTAGCTTTGGATCTGGATCACCTGGGTGATGCGCTCTTCTGGCTGGAATTCCAGCAGATTGGCTACGTGTTGCCCACGAGCGGTGCGGGATGTTTCCGGCAGCTCATAGGCCTTGAGGCGATAGACGCGACCGAAATTGGTAAAGAACAGAATCCAGTCGTGGGTGGAACATACGAAGAAGTGGCGGACCACATCTTCTTGTTTGAGTTCGGCCCCGCGAACTCCCTTGCCACCACGGCGCTGCGACTTATAGGCATCGACCTTGGTGCGTTTTGCGTACCCCGTTGAGGTGATGGTGACCACGACATTCTCGCGGGCAATGAGATCCTCTTCGGTAACATCGCCCGTAGCGGCGATAATCTGCGAACGACGATCATCGCCGTGCTTATCGACGATCTCTTTGAGCTCAGCGCGCACAATGGAGCGCTGACGTTCTGGGGAGGAGAGGATATCCATCAAATCGGCGATTTCGGCTTCGATGGTTGCCAATTCATCAATAATCTTCTGGCGTTCCAGGGCAGCGAGGCGACGCAATTGCATAGCCAGGATGGCGTCGGCCTGAATCTCGTCGATCTCAAGAAGATCCATCAGTCCAGAGCGGGCTACATCCACCGTGGCCGACTGACGGATGAGGGCAATGACCTCATCCAACATATCGAGGGCTTTGACCAAACCGCGCAAGATATGCGCACGTTTTTCCGCTTCATCGAGACGGTACTGGGTGCGGCGCACGATCACTTCGATCTGGTGAGCGACATAATTGCGCAGCATCTGATCGAGACGTAAGGTACGCGGCACCCCGTCAACGATCGAGAGCATATTGGCGCCGAAGTTCGTCTGCAACTGCGAGTGCTTATAGAGGTTATTGAGCACGACGCGCGGTACCGCATCTCGCTTTAGGGTAACCACGATGCGCATACCCACACGATCGGAGGATTCATCTTCGATCTTAGAGATTCCAGCCAGCTTGCCGTCTCGTACCTGTTCTGCGATATTTGAAATCAAATTATCGGGGTTGACCTGGTACGGAAGCTCCGTGATCACAATGGTCTGGCGGCTACCCTCTTCTTCAATGGAGGTCACACCCCGCATCCGAATGGAGCCGCGGCCAGTGGTATAAGCATCCCTAATACCTTGGGTTCCAACGATTAGGCCCGCCGTGGGGAAATCGGGACCCTTGACAAAGCTCATGCAGGCATCGAGCGTCGAGGTTTCATCAGCCTCGGGATTCTCTAATAACCAGTAGATGGCGTCGGCCAATTCGCGCAGGTTATGGGGTGGAATATTGGTAGCCATACCCACGGCGATGCCGTTGGAGCCGTTCATTAAAAGGTTGGGGACCCTAGATGGCAGAATATCGGGCTCTTGAGTTTTACCATCGTAGTTCGGGGAGAAATTGACGGTATTTTCTCGGATATCGCGCACCATCTCCATGGCTAGCGGGGTGAGGCGGCACTCGGTATAACGCATGGCGGCTGGGCCATCATTGCCGCGGGAACCAAAGTTTCCTTGGCCGTCGACAAGCGGGTAGCGCATATTCCAGCTCTGCGCTAGACGCACGAGGGTGTCATAAATGGCTGAGTCACCGTGTGGGTGGAATTGTCCCATGGTGTCAGAGACCGGGCGTGCTGATTTTACATAGCTGCGATCTGGGCGGTACCCGGAATCGAACATGGCGTAGAGAATGCGGCGGTGCACGGGCTTTAAGCCATCGCGGACTTCTGGGAGTGCGCGGCCGACAATAACCGACATGGCGTAGTCGATATACGACGACTGCATTTCCTCATTGAGGTCGATCGGGAAAATGCGATCGTATGTTTCTCCCGAGAAGAGATCGTCACTCATATAGGGACCTTTCATTATGAGAATAAATCTCTTCTAGTCTAGCCCCTTAACGGCCTTTTGAGCGCATCTCAGCGCCTGATCCTCCCTTAAGTGATACCACAGTGATACCACTTTGTGGCGTAGGATTGAAATATGGCAATGACGCTTCGATTAACACCCGAATATAACCGCGCTGTTGAACTCCTCGCACAGGCTCAGGGGGTGAGTAAACACGAAGCCGTTTTGCGCGCCATTATGGCCCAAGCCCGGCGCAGCGTGAATGATTCTCTTATTGAATCCCTCGCCACCGATCTCATCGAGAACCACTACATGGAGGATCGACTGAATCGAGCGCGGCGTGAGCACCACTAATTCCTCGCCCCGCACGCCTACCTCCCCGAGACCGTGGGTTAATCTCAGCCCCGAACAGCTTCTCATCATCGCCGATATTTTTAGCGCCATCTATGCCACTTGCATCACCGATTATGCTGCACTCTATGCTTGCGCCACCAGTACTAATGCCCGGTTCGAGGGGGTTAGGGTCGATCGAGACGTTCAAGAAAGTGCCCGCTCCCTCGCCCGAATAATTAACCTCACTCATCCACTGAACGCACACAATGAGAGCTTTGCCCGATTCGCGGCCACAGTTTATCTATCCTTTGCCGAGCATATTTCTACCCCGTAGCGATAGCTTATGAGGTAAATAGCTAGAGCTTTAACCGCCCTACTGCCAGCGTGATGCCACAATCTCACAAGGCTGAGGCTTAAGGATGCTACGGCTAAACACGGCAGCGTCGTCACGGTATAGGCACTCGCGATCGTTCTATCTGTGGCGTGTATTTAAAGTCTTTGCTATTTTCTAGCCTTTGGTGATATTTCTGCAGCATTCCTCTGTACTTTTCCTAGCAAAAGCAAAAGATCTCTGGGACACTACAGAGTATGAACAAGCCTATTATTTCTATCAATAACCTCGTCAAGAGCTTCCGCACCACCCAGGTTCTCAAAGATATCTCTCTTATGATCCCGCCCGGCAGCATCCACGGCTTCCTCGGACCCAATGGTGCCGGAAAATCAACCACAATCTGCTGCCTTTTAGGATTTATTCGCCCCGATTCCGGCACTCTAAGCCTCAGCGGTCACGATCCCACTATCAACCCCTCGTTAGCGCGGAAAAACACCAGCTTTGTGCCTAGCGATAGTCACCTCTGGCCACATCTAACGGGAGGGCAGATTATCGATACCCTCGCTCGCATCCGTCACGGCCATAATAGCAAGCCACTTCGAGCCGAGAGGGCGCGCATCAGCGAACTCATTGATGATTTCGATGTAGATCCCAGTAAAAAGATGCGCACCTATTCTCGTGGCAATAAACAAAAGGTGCTCCTCATCTCGGCACTAGCTGCTCCCACTGCTGCCATTATTCTGGACGAACCCACCAGTGGGCTGGATCCTCTCATCCAACACGTCTTTAAAGATTGGCTCATAAAACGCCGCAATGAAGGTGCCGCTATTCTTATGTCTAGCCATATCTTTAGTGAAATCCAAGAATTAGCCGATGAGATTAGCATTATCCGCCACGGATATATTGTGGAATCAGGCCCCAAGGACACCCTTACCCACCTTGGTGGCATGCATATACGAGCAGTTGATTCCCGCGGGCAACACATCGAAGAATTTGTCGCACCAAAGTTGGTTAACACCACTCTTACTCGGCTCATTAACCAAGGAGCACACTCTATACGGTGCGAACCAGCCCACTTAGAAGATCTCTTCTTGAAATTTTACGAGCGGTGATCATGATGTTTAGTTCTCTTATTCACCTATTAGGACAGGATCTGCGCTCCAAGAAGATCTTTCTTGCCTCATGGCTCATTCCCCTTATTCTCCTGACATATATCTCACCCATAGCCACCGAGAATTCCATCCCTAATCCTGATGATCTGGCTTCTATCGGTGCTGCCTCAGCTTCCTCAGCTGGAGTGATTGCCTTTTATGGCCCCCTGCCCACTATTCTCGATATCTATTCCCTCACCGCATGGAAAACCGGAATGACTGTTATGGTCTTAGGCGCCATTATGGCCGTTCTTTTAGCTACCTATACTTCCATTGGTCACGAAGAGAATGGCCGGGCCGAAATTCTACTGAGTCAAGGAATGACAAGAGGTACCCTTCTTGGCTCTTCGATTCTTAGTCTCGTTATTATCACTGGAATCTTCGCTTTCGGTTCAGGCCTGAGCCTTGTACCCACAGGGGCTTCACTAATAGGTTCCCTATCTTATGGGCTGGCGCTCTTTTTTAGCACCTCTATTTTTGGCCTTATGGCCATTCTTATCGGGCAGGTCACTGGATCTGAAAGGCTGACGAAGGCTCTGTCCCTCACCCTTATAGGATTTAGCTTCATGGTGCGGGTATTCGCGGATCTTTACACTATCAACTGGCTTCGAGCGCTAAGTCCTTTGGGTTGGCGGGATTTACTTAAGCCTTTCGACGGTGAAGAATTTTTCCCTGCCTTATATATGGCTCTGAGCTGCGTAGCCGTGATAGGTGCCACTTTCTTCATCAAACGCGATCTTGGCTCCCAGGTTCGTGTAATTTCACATGCACTTAAGAGCCGCTCTGGATATGGGCTTAGTAGATTGTGGATTTCTCATAACCGCGTCGCTCTTTCCTTCTTCAGCGGTGGAATCATTATATTCAGCATCGCATTCTTTGCCCTTGTGGGAGAGATGTCCAAGATTTTCTCAACTACCCCAGAAGCGGCGATGATCTTTGAACAATTGGGGTTTGGTAGCTCCGTCATCGCAGGCGCTGCCCAGTCATTGGCCCTACTTCATGCCGTCGTGCTCTCCATTATGGCTATTGTGCTAAGCCAGAGCCTGTACAGGGCCGAGATATCAGGAACTTTAAGCCTCCTTCTTAGTACCGGACGAACAAGATGGGAGATTCTTCTAAGAACTTGGCTCCTCGTTGCTCTTATGACCGCGGGTATCGCGATGATCAGTGGTCTCCTCGCTGCTTTAGCTGCGATTATGAGTCCAGAGGTACAGGCTGATCAGTTTTATCCTCTCTTCTTTAAAGTAATTGATCTCTATCCCGCTACATTTTTCGCTTTCGGGTTTTCTTTTCTGCTCATGGGCCTAGCGCCCCGATTTGTTGGTCTGGCCTATCTCCCCGTTGCTTTATCTGCGCTTCTCAGCTTCTTTGCAGAGTTTTTTCCCCACTCTAAGACGATCATTAAATTCTCTCTCTACTCCTGGGCACCACATATGGTTGATCACGCTCTGGGGGTAGGTGTCCTCATCCTTGGTGGGCTTGTCTGCTCAATCATTGGGATCAGGTGCTATATCCGGAGAGATCTTCTTGCCTAAATGAAACTTGTCTAAATAAAAATAGCCTCTCCCCCTCTATAAGAGGGCCTTGAGAGAACATATAGAGATATCTAAAGAATCGGCTATCTATGGCACCACTTATCCCTTAGGGGAAGCACGCGACACCCTCGAGTTTGCAGGAATAACTAGGAGTCCATCCTTACTCCGTACATCATCTAAACCCATGCACCGGAGGGAGCGCGTCCAAAGATCAGGTGTGACCTCAGACTACCTCTCCCCCGAATAGGGTTAGATCCGTTATCAGCATAGTACCGAGCCACTGCTACTTTTTGCCGATATTTTTTTCAATACCGGGGCAAATACACTGTTTTTCCCAAAGACTCCGTACCGATGCGGCTTCTCTCTAGGCTCAACTCCGGGGTATAGATGCAAACAGCGACCTTCAAGAAAACTCCCCGACCTCGGAAAAGAGCTTTTTCGCATCGTGCATTTTAAATAAACCGTCGAAAGTTTCCTCATACGCTGCGCAGGTTCCTATGCGGTGTGTTGACGGTGCTTTTTGTTTTCGTGATGGTCAGCTCGGCAACGAGATTGAGGCTTGGGAGGGGAATTCATGCCCGTGCGAGATTTTCTAGGTATTTTCTTTGCGGGAGTACCCACAAATCTGTAATAATTGTGACTGTTGTGATTGCAGTTAACTATTGAGGTGTCCTGATCGCTCCTTACTGCTGGGTCTTCTATATCTTGTATCGGGATGTGAAATAAAAGGCAGACACCCTCGTAGAATCTGTGGCGGAAGAATTGCAACTGTGGTTTATAAGCGTTCGCAATAGTTGGTATATCCCTGAAGCTGGTCATATCACACATTGCGAACGCTTTTTTATCGCCTATTGGTATAAAGTTCTTCTCTACACCCGCTCGGGAAAGGCTGATTCACATTATGAGCACCCTAAAAAACATGCTGAAAACTCACCGCGAATCTTTCGTAGCAGATCTCAGCACTCTGATCGAGGATTCCATTCAACAGAGTTCCGGACTGAGTTCACTAGCTCTCAAAGCTGCTGTTAAAGCGGGGAAAAAGATCAACGAGTCTATCGTGTCACGCACTGTGAATTTATTAGCTCCCTTTATTCTCTCTGCCTTACAGCCATATTGGGATCTCTACCAAGAATCTACGACGGCCGATTTCGGAACGTACCTCAATGCTGAAGCTGAGAATGTTATTAGCGATATTCTCAGCACTACTGACACATGGGTACAGCGGTTCGGGAAATCACCATTAAACAGATATTACCGTCACTATCGATCGCATCTGGCACATATGATTAGCCCCCGTCTCCCTCTTCTGGGGGATATCATAGAAAAGTATATGCGACCATGATTTTCTAAGAAACAACCTGCTTATTGCAGTAAATCAGCTGGCATCCTTTTTAGTTTTTCTCAACAAGGTTCTGTCATTAATTAAATCCGTTAAGATATTCATACTTGCTTGATTAAGCATCTTCTTATTCTTGGATTTTTTAGGAGCCTTCTCTGTGAAAAATAAAACCCTTATCGCGCTCACTCTAAGTGCGAGCATGCTACTCCCAGCTCACATCGCACAGGCCGCAGTTGCTCCCACAACTAATGTGGAGATGAATGCCGAAACCAGCGAATTCGTTGCTATGTCGGCCACCTTTGACCCCTCGCTTGGGCGTACCGAAGGCATTGCTGCTCTGAAAGAACTGCGCAGTAAGATGTGGGATCTCAACCCCATCTACCGCCACTACTACCTCGACAAATTCCCGGAGGGGACTCGCCTCCAGGATGTTGCTCGTCAATATGGAATCACCTCCAAGGCGCAGTACACCAATGTAAAATCAGATGAAAATCTCACCTGGATAGCTGTTCAACGAGCTGGAGAAGCTGGATATAAATTTGCTCACACACGTATCGACGGCTCCTCATACCGAACCGCCACCCGAGACGGTCATAAGCCTCAACTTGAGAGTTTGGCTCTGGGTCAACCAACCCTGCGTGAAACCATTCTGAAAGCATGGGGCGAGAAAGAGCTCGATGCACTCAAGAAAACAGGTGGCACATTTTCCGGAGACAGCGGGCATCTCATGCATATGCTCAACCCCGAGCACTCTACCTACGGTTTCGCCCGCGTCCATGTACACGGACTTAAGAATAAGATTTCTCCTAGCTATGCAGCGATCTCCAGCTCTCCCGCAACCAAGCCCGATCGTATTCCCGCTGGTGAACGCACCGAATGGATCTATCGCACCAAAGAAAAGGGAGAATCAGCCACCGGTATTATAGGTGGGTCTACGCCAAAGGAAACCCCAGCACCGAAGCCACAGAATCCTCCTCGGCCAAGCAAGAAACCTGAAGTTCCAGGAAATAACAATACCCAACCAGATAAAAAACCAGATAATGATCCGAATTCTGGAAGCGCGGCTGATTTTGGCGGCGAGAATAATACTGTTGGAATCATTGTTGGCGTCATCGTAGCCGTCATTGGTTTGATCGGCGCCCTGGCGAAATTTGCCATGGACTTCCGCCTATAACCACTCCCTCATCGGAGCAAGTAGCGCCGACTGGAATCCTCACCAAGAGCTATTCCGGCATTAAAGGAGCGGTGCAGTGACGTTGTGACTGCACCGCTCCTTTTATCTTTTTAAGGTATAAAGTCTTAGGGACCATCGAGTGCAAAATATTCGCTACTCAAACAACTAATAAGCATACAATCATGCTGGGATCATGGGCTCTACGGCTACAATCTTTTTATTTCTGTTCGAAGCAACAAAACACCCTGCACCTACGAGAGCGCGATATTTTTCTGGCTGTTACAACCGACGCTGTGGTGGCCCGATCTTCTTAATCAGTCTCCTTAAATAAACCTCAAGCCCACAATGTGTCAGCCTCAGACGTCTTGCTCTTCTCTTTTTATACTTTAGAGAATGCGTGCCCATCATAGCCAATAAAAATCCCCGTTGTCCCAGCTATAACCGTGGCAACGGGGATTTAGACTAGACGTCGAGGAAGCGAACGTCCTTAGCATTTCTTGTAATAAAGGAACGGCGCGCCGCAACATCATCACCCATCAAAATGGAGAAGAGCTCATCTGCGCGCTGTGCATCTTCCATATCCACGCGGCGCAGAATGCGCACCGAAGGGTCAAGGGTCGTCTCCCACAACTCGCTCGGGTTCATCTCACCAAGACCCTTATAGCGCTGGATGCCGTCATCCTTATTAATCTTGCGCCCAGCAGCTAAACCTTCAGCGAGCAATTTATCGCGCTCGGCATCCGAATACGCAAATCCAGGTTCGCCCTTGCCCCACTTCAACTTATACAAAGGTGGCTGAGCCAAGTAGACGTGTCCCTCGGAAATCAACTGCGGCATAAAGCGGAAGAGCAAGGTTAGCAGCAAGGTCGCAATATGCTGACCGTCCACATCAGCATCCGCCATGAGCACGATCTTGTGATAACGCAATTTCGAGATATCGAATTCGTCGTGGATACCAGTCCCAAGTGCAGTAATAATAGCCTGTACCTCGTTGTTTTTGAGCACCTTATCTAAGCGTGCTTTTTCCACATTGAGGATCTTGCCACGCAGCGGCAAGATCGCCTGATACATCGAGTCACGTCCGCCCTTAGTAGAACCACCAGCAGAGTCGCCCTCGACAATATAGAGCTCGGTCTTACTCGGGTCTTTGGAGCGGCAATCGGCGAGCTTACCGGGCAAGCCACCTAGATCAGTGGCAGACTTCCGGCGCACCATTTCACGTGCTTTACGGGCAGCAAGTCGAGCATGAGCCGAGGAGACAGCCTTGTTGATGATAACCTTGGCTTCTGCCGGATTAGCATCTAGCCAGTCGGATACATGCTCGTATACTGCCTTCTGGACAAATGAGCGTACCTCGGAGTTGCCCAATTTGGTCTTTGTCTGACCCTCAAACTGGGGGTCGCCCACCCGAACGGAGATCACTGCTGCTAAGCCTTCGCGGCAATCATCGCCGGTAAGATTAGCTTCCTTTTCTTTTAGGAGCTTATGTTCGCGGGCGTACTTATTCATCAAAGATGTGAGCGCCGCACGGAAGCCTTCCTCGTGGGTGCCGCCTTCGATGGTGTTAATGGTATTGGCAAAAGTGTGCACCGATTGGGAATAGCCCGAGTTCCACTGCATAGCGATTTCAATCTCGTGATCATCGCCCTTGGCTTCGAAGCCCACAATGGATGGATGCACAGCTGTTTTCGACCGATTAAGGTGGGCCACGTAGTCTTCCAAACCATTCGGATAGTGAAAGACCTTACGCTTTTCCTTTTTCTTCACAGCAGTGGTTTCAGGGGTGGTTTCATCCGCTGCCTGATCGATCTCATCAAGGGAGAGATTGCCTTCTGCCTCGGCAATTTCGTCGAGCTCGATCTCCTCAACACTCGCCCGCTTATCGGTAAGTGTGATGGTCAGGCCTTTATTGAGGAAAGCCATCTCCTGCAACCGACGAGAAATGACCTCAAAGTCGAACTGCGTTGTTTCAAATATCTCAGGATCTGGCCAAAAGCGAACTTTCGTCCCCGTCCCACGAGCATTAGTGCCCTCGATGAGATCTTCTGGAATAGCCTGGTTGAAGTTCTGATACCAATGCTTCCCATCGCGCTTAATATCGGCTTCAACGCGAGTCGAGAGGGCATTGACCACGGAGATACCCACACCATGGAGGCCACCGGAGACCGCGTAGGATTCCGAATCGAATTTGCCGCCAGCGTGCAGCTGGGTCATGACCACCTGGACGGTGGGGGCTCCAGAGGGGTGCATCTCCACGGGGATACCGCGACCGTTATCAACGACCTCGATTCCACCGTCGGCAAGAATTGTCACATCGACCTTGTCGGCATAGCCAGCCATTGCCTCATCGACTGAGTTATCAACGACTTCCCATACCAAGTGATGCAGACCGCGCTCATTGGTCGAGCCGATATACATTCCCGGTCGCTTGCGCACTGCCTCAAGACCCTCAAGGATGGTGATGGATGAGGCGTCGTACCCATGTTCAGCGGTTGCCACGTGAACTAGCACTCCTTCAATTATGTACAGTTAGACTGCTTTATTCTACACTGCCTAGAGCCCTACGTGGTACTACTACGCTTAGGTCTATGCCACCTATATGAGCCGATTTTCACGCCCCATAAAAAATTATCCGTAGGTGTCGCGAGGACCACGACCTTTGACATGCAGCGGGCCATGGCGCCAACTAGGGGTCTTAGGTCCAAATATTTTCAACTCGGTCACAATATCTGGACCAACTTTGTGGGCGATAGCTTTCAGAATCTCTTTTTGCATCAGGCGCAAATTAGTCGTCCATGCTGTGGAATCACAACTAATAAACAATGTGGTGTCCTTAAGCATTTCTACCCGGGTATGGTGAGCCACTTGATCGCCGACGAGCAAATCCCAGTTGCCCATAATCCAGCCCTTGGCCATACCAGGCTGCCAGCCACGCTTGCTAATTTCCTTGTTAAGAATAGTGCCGAGGCTCTCCAAGCTATACGAGCCATAGGAGATCGCCCTCCCATCGCGACCTGTCGGGCGTCCACGGCGCCGCATATTCACCGCAGTATTCTGGGATCGAGGTTGGGGACGCTGCGGGGCGGCGTGCAAATCGGGAAGGTGTGCTGAGCGTTTCTGAGCCATTTCCCGCATTTTGAGAAAGGCCATCTGCACACAATCATCAGTAGGTTTATCGTCGTCGCGCTCAGCAGCCATTACGGTGACTCCGCTGAGATGACCTGGGCATCCGCCTCAGATTCCGCTGCATATTTTAGCTGGGAGACACGACCAGATTCGGTGTCTTTGACTCCGACTTCAAAGCGCTGCGTGATCGCTTCAAGAAGATTCTCAGGGAGATCTTCAAAGGCTGCTGCAGTAATAAAGACTTGCTCAACCGATTCGGTCAGGGCCACCAACCTGGTGCGGCGTGCCAGATCTAATTCGGAAAACACATCATCCAAAATCAAAATGGGGTCGGTACCAGAGGCCCGAAGTAATTGGAATTCTGCCAGACGCAGGGACAATACCATTGACCACGTTTCCCCGTGACTGGCAAAACCCTTGGTAGGGGCGTCACCAAGGAGAAGGTCCAAATCGTCGCGGTGGGGTCCGACGAGACTAAGACCCCGATCGATTTCTTTGTGGCGCTTTGCCGCGAGTTCTACGAGCATTGCAGCTTCAATTAGTTCCGGATCGGTCTCAGTTTCAGCTATTCCTGGCACGCTGGAGCGATAGTGAATATGCGCAGGTCGAGATTGGGGGGCAATGGTGGCATATGATTGTTCAACTAGTGGGTTGAGCTCTGAAACTAAATCCAGGCGAGCAGCTATTAATTCAGCTCCTAAACGTGCTAACTGGTTATCCCAAATATCGAGGGTATCTAGGGTGCCTTGATCGTGCCCGTAGCCGCGACGAAGGTGAGCGCCAGCGGTTTTTAATAAGGTATTACGTTGTTTGAGTACCTTCTCGTAGTCCATTTTGACGGCGTATAGCCGGGGCCGCAGCGCTTTGAGTATATTGTCCAAATAATTCCGGCGTTCTTGGGGTTCTCCCCGAACGAGAGCGAGATCCTCTGGACAAAAAAGGACGGTGCGAACAACTCCCAATACCTCCCGTGGGGCTTTGAGCTGGGTTCGGTTGAGATGTGCTCGGTTGCTGCCGCTGGAGTTGATGAGTAAATGCACAGTTAATTCCCGGCCATCGTTGACCGCAGTAGCCGAAATCCTGGCATTGTGAGCCCCGTGGCGCACCAGCGGAGCATCCTTAGGGACACGATGGGAACTCAACCTAGCTGCATATCCAATGGCTTCCACAATATTTGTTTTGCCGAAGCCATTGTGGCCGGTAAATAGTGTAATTCCAGGATGAAGACTGATCGACAACTCAGGCCATGAGCGATAATCACGCAGAGAAAGTTCCCGAATATACACATTAACCTCGATCTCTTAGGCAGACTGTGCCAGATCTAGCCTGGTAACCGTACGGGCATCAAGAGATAGGTGAAATCAGTTTCAGGGGTGGGGAACATTCCCTCTTCGTTGGCCTCAGGCATATTCTCCGGCTCTGGAATCAAGATCGCC
Organism: Corynebacterium sp. ES2775-CONJ; assembly: GCF_024814515.1. Classification (NCBI taxonomy): domain Bacteria; kingdom Bacillati; phylum Actinomycetota; class Actinomycetes; order Mycobacteriales; family Corynebacteriaceae; genus Corynebacterium; species Corynebacterium sp. ES2775-CONJ. Next base: position 174,005 of record NZ_JANUXT010000005.1, read on the forward strand.
GGACGTGAAGATTCGGTGAATCCAAAGACTACCCGTGCGGAGCGGATAACACTGAGGCCATCGCGCAGATATGCAGGATTAAAGGCAATAATGAGCTCTTCGTCCGAGCTATAGGAGCAGGGCAATGATTCTTCCGCATGTCCGGAATCCGTTCCACCGGCGGAAAGAATCAGTTCACCGCGGCTAAATTGCATCCGGATCTGGGCGCTACGTTCGGCAACCAAAGAGACACGGCGGATAGCATCCTGTAAGTCTGAGATATTCACACTGGCCATCGAGCGGTGTTCCTTAGGCAGAAGTGGTCCCACATTGGGAAAAACTGCATCGAGGAGGCGTGTGGTGGTTTGGCGGTTATCGACGTGAATACCAAAAAGACCTTCGGCTCCAATGGCATCACCAGTACCAACTGCGATTTCCACCGGCTCGGAGGAGTTAGAGTCCAAGGTGCGAGCATTTTCTTGCAAGTTTTTCGCAGGAATCAGCAATTTAGCCGTTGCTTCTGGACTCTGCGGAGCCCACTGAAAGCGACGCAGGGCGAGTCTAAATCGGTCTGTTGCGGTGAGCGTCACTTCTTCACCGCTGATCTCCATATCAACTCCAGTGAGCATGGGAAGGGTGTCATCGCGACCTGCAGCTACGGCTACTTGGGTTACAGCATCAACAAATAATCTGGGATCAATAGCCCCCGTAGCCTGTGGCAGGGTAGGCAAGGTGGGATAATCATCGAGGGGAATAAGTGGTAATTCAAAGCGTGAAGAACCGCACTCTAATTGCACCGTTGAGCCTTTAACATAAATGTTCACCGGCTTGGTGGGCAACGTGGAGATGATATCCGCTAAGAGTTTTCCTGCGACAGCAATGCGCCCCTTATCCACAACCTGGGCTGGAATGCGAACTTTAGTAGATACCTCGTAGTCGAAACCGGCAACTTCAAGGCCTTCGTCGTCGGCAGTAATTAGCATGGCTCGAAGCACTGGTTGGGTGGGGCGTGAAGGTAGATTACGCGCTACCCATGAGACCGCGCTGGACAAGTCATTTTTTTCAACTTCGAATGACACTACATTGTCGTCCATGTGCTCCCTGATGCTCCCTTGGTTGGAAAAGTATTTAGTCGGCCGTTTGTCATTTGCTGCAGCTCGTCAGCACGTGTCGAGCTTGGCTGAGCATAATGTTAAACCACATCCTAAACCACATCACTGTGATTACTCACGCCGATGGTTGATGGTTTCACTCTAACAAACCTACCTGCCCTTGAGGTTCGTACAAAGAATTTTTGTTATTCGGTTGGCGGTCGCTGAACTCAGTACATTCTTGTTATCCCCAGCTCTTCTTTCTCTTAATAAATTACTAGTAATAAAAGTGGTAACTACAGTAAGTCCTGGCGAAACTGTGGATAAGGGGTCCTTTAGCCAGCTCAGTGAGTAATTCTTACCTGTGCGCAGGGGTGTTAATAACCTGTTGATAAGTCACCTTCAATGTTGATAACTTTAGGCCTGACGGTTGTCCACAAATCTACTCACATATAACGCCGTGGTAGTCCCCAGAATTGCAGGAGTTATCCCCAGATTGTTGTCCTGGGCTTTTCTTGGTGAATAGTGATGAGGTTCACCTAATTACAGCAATGTAATTACACGGGTGTGGATAACTCTGTGGACTCTGTGGATAACGTACTGAAATCGCATTGATCCTTAGTCGGAGATAAAAAGGCCCTCCAGGTCCACACTGTTGCTGTGGACCCGGAGGGCTTGATATCTGGAATATTTAACCCTGCGCCTTCTTTTTAATCAGCGCTGTTAATTTTTCGATCTCATCATAGGTTTGGCGCTTCTGGGTGATCTCCTGTCGGATCTTCTTCTCCGCATAGACCACGGTGCTGTGATCGCGACCGCCGAACTGCTGGCCAATTTGTGGCAAGGAAAGCTCAGTAAATTCGCGGCACAGATACATCGCTAGCTGCCGCGCATGCGCGAGAGGCCGGGATTTCTTAGCCGAGAGTAGTTCACTGATCTCGAAGTTAAAGTATTCGGCAGCCGCCGCCTGGATATGCTGCGCGGTAATCTGTACGTTTTGCTCGTCGGGTAGCAGGTTGCACAAGGCCGCCTCAGCATTATGGATATCAATGCCGCTGCTCGTTAGAGAGGCAAAAGCAGCAACACGAATAAAGGCTCCCTCCAATTCGCGAATAGAGGAGGTAAAGCGCGAAGCAATAAGCTCGAGTACGTCACGACTTGCCTGAACACCCTCAGCTTGTGCCTTCTTTTCTAAAATCGCAATACGCGTTTCTAGATCGGGTGGATAAATATCGGCAATAAGCCCGGCCTGGAATCGGGTGCGCAAGCGATCTTCCAAGGTAGTGAGCTGCTTCGGTGGCCGGTCAGAGCTCAGAACGATTTGCTTGCCACTTTGCTGGAGCGCATTGAAGGTGTGGAAGAACTCCTCCTGGGTACCTTCTTTACCCTGCAAAAACTGGATATCATCGACCATTAAGATGTCGTAGCTGCGGTAGCGTCTTTTAAAAGATTCCTGGCGATCATCACGCACCGAGTTAATATAATCATTGGTGAATTCTTCGCTAGAGACATAGCGTACCTTCAACGCGGGATGGAGCTGCCTGGCATAATTTCCAATAGCGTGCATGAGATGGGTTTTCCCGAGTCCGGAATCTCCCCACACAAACAGTGGATTATATGCTCGTGCTGGCTTCTCGGCGACGGCGATAGCTGCAGAGGTTGGCAATTTATTGGAATCGGAGACCACATAATTGTCAAAGGTATAGCGCTCATTAAGATTTGAGGCCTCATCAATACGCGGGGTGGAAGAATCTCGATTGAGCAGGCCAGCGTTGTGATCCGTGGCTGATGATTCCGAGCGGGGGCGAGCAGAGGTCGCGTCGAGTGGAGCGAGGTTGTCACCTCCCATGAGCATGGTTTGCTGCCCGATAATCGCATCGCGTTCTGCTTTGCGGGGGGCTTGAACTGCGGCGCTTACAGCAGTGGGGGTTGAGTGCTCTGGTTTTTCTTCGGAGCTAAGCTGATAAGCAGGTTGAGCTCGAGGAGAAGTTTGGTCAACCACTGCTTGGGGAGCCTCGGATATGCGCTGGGGGGTTGCGGTGCCCTCGTCGACGACCACTCCTATAGTGGTCAAAAAGCCGGTACGGCGTTCGATAATCTCGCGAATCGGGGATACGAGATATTTCTCAATATAGGTCTTAGCACCCTCTGAGGAGGTGGCAATGAGAGTAAAACCGTTATGAATGAGAACTATGCGCGATAATTCAAGATAAGCGCGCTCGCGCCGTCCCACATGGAGTGCACTGTCAGAGTCACCACTGGTGAGCTCATCAATGATGGCATGCCAAGTTTCCTCATTATCCTCTGTATTCGCTGCATGGGCAGTCACGGTTATAGGTCCTTACAGTGTTCGATAGGCAGCAGTTCTTCGCCCTTGACGTCAAGACTAAAATCACGAATTTCAGTCAGGCACAAGCAAAGGTGATGCCCCCTTGGCTATGGGTGTGGCGCTATTAAAGGGACACGAGATTTTCTCCCGGTACCAGTTGCCGCCTGCTCACTAGTCGGGCACGAGTACCCGGCTATTGAGTTGTTGTCACAATTATCCCTTGCAACAAAGGGCTGGAAACTTCAGACGCGTCAGAGAAGATTTCCCCAATGACACGGTTGTCATCTACAGCCCCATCCACAATCACCGTTGAGATTTATCTAGCCCATGACCACGTCTTCCACAGGTTTATCCACAGCTGTGGATAAACCTCGGGGTCATCTCCCCGAAAAGTTATCCACAACCTAGATGCGTGGGTGTTGATAACTTTCTTGGTGAAAGAAATCGCCGTGACCTCGATAAACCTCGGAATTTGTGGAAACTATAAACCTTAAGTTTAAAGTTATCCACAGTCCTGGGGATAACAGGGTGTGGGATTGCATTCGCTGGATACTATTGTTACCGCTTCCAAGCCGAGGTGTCTAACTCGTACTTTCACTATCCAATATATTTCCTCAGCTGCGTCTTAATTTATTGGGTACCGTGGCGCCATGGCGGATGGAAGATAATGAATCAACCTGTGGATAAACCCTTTGGTGGCATAAAAGTCCAAGGTTAATTACAACTTTGATATTCCGAGGGTATTAAGGGGGTACCCGCGTGTCGATTTGGTTTCATCCCCGCGATTCACGTACCCTTAGTTGGTCTAACACAACGCTTTCTAGCCAGAACCTTGTCTAGATGGCCTTGTGCTTAAGAAGCGAACACCTGCTGGTTGTCAGCAGAATGCTCATAATTCTCCGAATATTCGTCCGCGAATATCTTTGGGGAATGACTGCTTCTTAAATAACCATCATCCAACTTTTTGGGATGAACTTTTCAAAAAGAGGGGCTGTGTCACTGCAGTCTGGGCTCATAGCGATGTCCGTATAGGCTTATAAAATCCTGCCCCCTTATGAAAAGTTTTTCCTGCGTTAACGTATTGAGGAGTATCACCGTGACCAAGGGCAAGCGGACGTTCCAGCCGAACAACCGTCGTCGCGCTAAGAAGCACGGCTTCCGTATCCGTATGCGTACTCGTGCCGGCCGCGCAATTGTGGCCGCACGTCGTCGCAAGGGACGCGCAAAGCTGACCGCTTAATTTTTATATAAGCGCATAGCGTAACATTCGAACGGTGCTTCCACAGCAGCATAAAATAACCTCTTCTGAGCAGTTTCGTCACACTATTCGGAAAGGTAAACGTGCAGGTGGGCGCACCGTTTTGGTGTATTATCACCAACCCAGTATTTCAGATATAGATGACGCTGATACCCGAGCGACTTCTTTGTTATCCTTAGCCTGTCCCGTTGCCGGGCTCATCGTCTCTAAAGCCGTGGGCAATGCAGTGACTCGACATGCCGTCAGCCGCAAACTACGCCATATTCTCCGACCCATCATGCCTACGCTCCCCCGCGGATCTGCAGTCGTTATCCGAGCCCTCCCAGCCTCTGCGACCGCTGATTATCACAGCCTCGAGCGCGATATTATCAAGGCATTGTCAAAATTAGGACAGATATATCCCTCTACTGGCGCACAGCTAAACTAGGGCATATGGTTTCGTTTCTTCGCGCCGGTGCTCTTGGTGCTATTCGCTTCTACCAGCGCTATCTTTCGCCGCTGAAGGGTGGATCGAGCTGCCGATTTGAGCCTAGCTGCAGCGCTTATGCGCTCGGGAGTTTTCAGCACTACCCTCCCGCCAGGGCGCTTGTGATGAGCTTGATTAGACTAGCGAAATGTGGTCCCTGGCATCCTGGTGGATACGACCCTGTGCCCTAATGAGGCCGGAGTATTGCAGTGTGCAGCCCAACGCTATAAGCCTAACCCTGCAAGAACCACACGATAAGCCTAACCCTGCAGGCACAATGCTTAAGGAAATGTCCTGCTTAATTCTGTGCTCGGGAAGAGATTTATTTATCTCCTCGTTCGGCATTGGGCTTGTTTCGCGGTAGAATCCCGAGGGATAACCAAAAAACTCACGCGTGTGGCAACGCGGAGACCACGGGCAGGTCCTGCTTTTTCTCTAAAGCGGGGCTGGTCCTCACCATGTTCTTATATGACCAACACCTTGAGGAGTCTTGACTCACCGTGCTCAACTTCATCTATTGGCCAATTTCGGCCATCCTCTGGTTTTGGCATAAGGCCCTCAGCTTTGTGCTAAACCCCGATTCCGGCCTGTCGTGGGTGCTGGCGATCGTGCTGCTCACCTTCACCATTCGTATGCTTCTGGTGCGTCCGACGCTGAAACAAATGCGATCCATGCGCAAGATGCAAGAGATGCAACCGCGCATGCAGGAAATTAGAACTAAATATAAAAACGACCAGCAGAAAATGATGGAAGAAACCCGCAAGATGCAGAAGGAGATGGGTGTTAATCCCATCGCGGGTTGCTTGCCTATTTTGGTACAGATGCCGGTATTTATTGGCCTCTTCCACGTCCTGCGCTCCTTTAACCGCACTGGTTCAGGGGTGGGACAAGTAGGTTTGTCCTTCGAGGCCAACCGCCAAACGCCGAACTATATCTTCTCTGCCAGCGATGTTCAGTCTTTCCTCGACGCGAGGCTTTTTGGGGTTCCGTTATCTGCGTATATCTCCATGCCCCAGGAGATGTATAAGGCCTTCCAGCCGGTCGACTTCACCAGGACCAATATTATTTTGGTAGCGGCACCGTTGATTGTGATTATTGCTTTCGCAATTCATATGAATGCGCGTATGAGCATTGATCGACAAAAAGCCCGTCTTGCTTCGGGGCGGCAAAAGCCTTCAGGCAATAACCAAATGCAAGCTCAGATGGATATGATGAACCGCATGATGTTGTGGGTCTTCCCCCTGACTATCTTAGCTACCGGTGTGGTGTGGCATATAGGTCTCTTGTTCTACATGGTGTCGAATAATATTTGGACCTTCTTCCAGCAGCGCTATGTTTTTGCCAAGATAGACGCCGAAGAGGATGCAGAGATTGCCGCAAAGCAAGAAGCCAAGCGCGCCACCGCTCCTCGCCCAGGCCAGAAGCCGACGAATCAGAAGAAGCGTAAGGGCAAGAAATAATCGCTTTTCATTGGAGGCCGCTGTGAACACATACCGTTCACAGCGGTCTTGTACTTTCGCAAGAAGATTGTTTAGCTCGTAAACGTGTAAGGTGAAAAAATGCTACGATCCCCCAGCTCAAGGAGAGACCTACGTCGTGGATAACCAATTAGACTTCGACCCCACTCCCCCATCAATTGCCGGTGAGGTCTTCGTCCACCACATGGAAAAGGCACAGCGCTATCACCAGCTCCTAGCCACGATGGGATTGGAGCGCGGGTTTTTGGGGCCGCGTGAATTACCTCGGCTGTGGGATCGACATATCCTTAACTGCGCGGTGATCGGAGAGGCCATTAAGCCAAATATGAGGGTGGCTGATATCGGTTCCGGTGCCGGTCTCCCAGGGATCCCTCTGGCAATAGCTCGTCCCGATCTTGATATCGTGCTGATAGAACCGCTTCTTAAGCGCTCTGAATTTCTCAAATATGTTGCCGTGGAGCTCGATCTCAATAATATTTGGGTACTTCGCGGTCGAGCAGAGGAAAAAGAGGTCCGCAGAGAAGTCGGTGGTGTTGATATAGTAACGTCGCGCGCGGTAGCTCCTCTCGGTAAGCTCGCTGGGTGGTCGTTGCCGCTCGTTGACAAAGGCGGCCGGATGTTGGCTCTTAAGGGTAGCTCAGTCCACGAGGAAATAGAGCGAGATAAGCGGGTGATTACCAAAGCTGGGGGCGCTGATATCAAAGTTTTTACCGTAGGAGAGATACTCCCAGAACCAACAACGGTGGTGTCTATTAGGAAAAATCGGTCTCGCTAGTAACGATGCGGTGCTTGGACGTGGCATTGATTATCTGAATCATCTGGCTAAGCCGAGGGAGAGACACTAAGGTTAAGATCAGCATAATTGTGGCAGAAAGGTCTGGAAAAAGTCGGATACCATGGATGAAATGAAATGGGAAGATACCCCCGTCGCCGCTGCCGCTAGACGAGCAGCGCAAGTCTTGACCCCACATTCGCTGTCCCTCCCCAAACCGGCTTCTCCCCGTTATATCACCGTGGCCAACCAAAAAGGCGGAGTGGGTAAAACCACCTCATCAGTTAACCTCGCCGCGGGGCTAGCTCTTAACGGCCTTAAAGTCCTCGTTGTTGACCTCGATCCGCAGGGAAATGCGTCGACAGCACTGGGGGTCGAACACCGCGCGGGCACCAATTCCAGCTACGAACTTCTCATCGGTGAGTGCACCGCCGAGCAAGCGATGGTGCAATCCACAGCGAGTGAAAACCTGTGGTGTATCCCAGCTACTATTGATCTGGCTGGTGCTGAAATCGAATTAGTCTCTATGGTCAGGCGGGAATATCGATTGAGCGATGCCCTCAATTCCCCCTTTATTCGAGATAGCGGTTTTGATTATATTTTCATCGACTGCCCACCCTCCTTGGGTTTGCTCACTATTAATGCCATGACCTCGGTCAACGAAGTCCTAATTCCTATTCAATGTGAGTACTACGCGCTCGAGGGTGTAGGTCAGTTGCTCAATAATATTTCCATGATTAGGCAGCACCTCAACCCACGCCTGCATATTTCAGCGATCTTATTAACTATGTATGATGCTCGTACCAAGCTCGCCGAACAGGTCACAGAGGAAGTACGTTCGCACTTCGGTGAGGTGGTTATGCGGACGAAAATCCCGCGTTCGGTGAAGGTCTCGGAGGCCCCTGGTTATTCGCAGACGGTATTGCACTATGATCCAGGCTCTCGGGGTGCTCTCGCCTATCTTGATGCCGCCCAAGAATTAGCTGAGCGAGGCGATTACCTTCCCTCCGCTGATTCCGGTGCTGTGGGAGTGAAACCCTCCGCTTAAATGGAGACTCTTCCCCCACCCACGAAGACTGTTTTAGGGTTTGTGAAAGGAATAGATAGAGATGGCGCAGCAAGAATCACGTAAGGGCGGACTTGGCCGCGGTTTGGCCGCTTTAATTACATCTACCCCAGATTCCCGATTGGGGGCAGATGCCACCGATATTCTTCTTGGTCGATCCGCCGCACCAGCCGAGCGTGACGCCAGTGGCGCGAAGGTTAACCCGATTCTGGCCGAAGCTGCCGCTCAGGATGCATCGCCCGTGGCGGAGGAGGAAGTAGATTTCGGCGCGCAGTACCGTGAGATTCCTATTGGTTTAGTGATCCCTAACGCAAAAAACCCGCGCCAGGCTTTCGATGAAGAAGATCTTGGGGAGCTAGTTCATTCCATTAAAGAATTTGGTCTGCTCCAACCTATTATTGTGCGCGCTCATCAGGGACGCTTTGAAATTATTATGGGCGAGCGGCGTTGGCGTGCCGCTAGTAAGGCGGGGTTGAAGAAAATCCCCGCGATTATTCGCGATACCGACGACCAAAATATGCTCCGCGACGCGCTCTTGGAAAATATTCACCGCGTACAGCTAAATCCTCTCGAAGAAGCAGCCGCCTATGAGCAACTACTGGTGGAATTTTCGGTGACTCAGAATGAACTGGCTGATCGCCTCGGTCGCTCCCGCCCGATGATTACCAATATGCTGCGTCTACTCAAGCTCCCAGTCGCCGTGCAAACCAAAGTTGCGGCCGGGGTTTTATCTGCTGGCCATGCCCGAGCTCTTTTGGGTCTAAAAGATAAGCGGCAGGAACAAGAACGCCTCGCTGAACGCATTGTGGCGGAAGGGATGAGTGTACGAGCGACTGAAGAAGCAGTCGTCTTGCTCAATCGAGGGGAACAACCGCAGTCGAAAAAGACCAGAGAGAAGGCTCAGACTCCGGAATTTTTCAACCAAGCAGCCGAGCACCTGGCCGATAACCTCGACACCAAAGTATCGGTGACGGTAGGCAAGCGGAAGGGCAAGATCGTGGTGGAATTTGGCGGCCGCGAGGATTTTGATCGCATTATGGCCCTGATTGCCGGAGGCAACGAGCGGCACTGATCGATGGCTAAAATTCTCAGAGCCATTGATATGGAGGAAATTGCCCATCTCCATCCTCGCACCGCTTCCGGTTTGTTCTGGGAGCTTAGTCCGCATGCACTCAGAGAATTTCGCGGTGATCCAGTTTTGGAAAAAGAAGCGTGGCTGATGCAGTCCCTTCTGCAACTGGGTCGGTGCGGATTAAATTATCGGCTTGAGCACACCTTGGAATATTCAGCCCAGGCCACACTATTATTCACTCCCGGTGATCGGGTTCCAGGTCAGGTGGTTTTCCCTACCGCTCCGGTTTCCCCAGAGGCGTGGCTGATTAGCTCAGTTCATATACACCCGTTGCTGAAAGATACCGGCTTGGAAGCGACTCTCATCGCAGCAGCGTGTAGTTATCTTAGCCAGGAAAAGATTCCCGCGGTCGAAATATATGGGTACCATCCAAGAGCCTTAGCAGCAAAGGATAAGGAAGATAGGGGAGACAAGGAGGTGACGGCGCGTATTGAAGATTTTGGGCTTGTTGAGGTCAATATCGCACAAAGCTGCGGTTTTAAAATCCATCAACCGCATCCAATATTTCCGCGTTTGCGCCTTAAACTACCCGCCCCGCAAAGAGAATGGGAACTCTCCGGCGTCTCGCAGCTTGTTGTTAGGGTTTAGCCTTCGAGCAGTTCTTGCTTGAGCAATTCAGAGAATTTGAAGGTTCCCGTTGGCTGGTCGTCTTGATCCATGAGATAGAGCCTTTTGACGGAAACAACGATAGCCTCGGCGATATCATCACGCTTTTTAGGATTACTTAAAATGCGCACATCACCAGGATTACTGAGATACCCTGGAAAGATTTCCACACACGTCATCTGTGTCATGCGTAAAAGATCCCATGTGCGCGCGTGATTACCACAATTGACAAGCTTGGTTCTAGCTGCAATTTCACGCTGGATATAGCCAGAGAGCTTCTCGCCAATCATGGAGTAATTTCCAGATTCGGAACCAAAATAGAAGGTGGCACAGCCGGAAGCTTGCTCATTGGGATAGTGATCTGCCTGTAAACAGATCATCAGATCGGCTTGGAAGGAATTGGCTATAGCCACGCGTTCAGCATGGGTGAGATCGCTATTGCGCGGTCGGGAAATGATAACGTCCATTCCGGCTTCGATCATGCGTCCCTCAATGCGAGTGGCAAGGTCCCAAATGAGCTCTTCTTCGGTGATCTCACCGTAAATACCGCGTACAGTCACACCTTTATTAGGCCCACCGAGGCCGGGGTCAATAACGACGCGTTTGCCTGCAAGTTGGGGCCCCGCATCGCGGACACGCTCGCGCTCGCGCAGCTGGTTCGGGGAACCCCCAGTAATCCGGCGACCAAGAAGTCCAAGAGAGTCGATGGTTTCTGGGCCGCAAATTCCATCGATATTGAGCCCGTAGTTGAGTTGATAATTTGCAAGCGCATCATGGGTCATCGGACCGAAATGACCGTCGAGGCGATCGGTGTAGAAGCCTAGTTCCTGGAGCTGTTGCTGAAGTTGGTAGACATCATCGCCGATCATATGATTGTGCTCTTGATACGCGAGAACGCGAACTCCTAGCTGGTAGGAGGCTTCTCGCAGCACGCGCAGAGTAGTTTCGGTAATTTCGCCCGAGGCGATTAAGCCACGGGATTGCTGGAAGCCACGCAGCGCCTCTTGAAGGTCGGAATCGAAATATGTATCGGACTCTTCGAAGATATGGTCAGTGCTGAGATCATCACGGAAGGACGTGAGGTGTCCGAGTCGGGCTAGTGCTGCTCGCACCTCTGCCACTTTCGGGTTTTTATCCCCGACCCTTATGACTGTGGACACTCTCATCCTTCCCATCGTGCTATCTACGTGTGAGCGATACCCTAGATCTAGCGTATCGACGGCTCATCATAGGATAGCATTTAGAGATGCTTTTGAAGCATTGCCACGATGTCTGACTTCTTGCGACCTCCAACGAATTCGTCGACCTTCTCGCCATTTTTGAAGATCAATACCGTAGGAATCGACATAATCTGGAACATTGCGCCTAAGTTACGCTCAGCATCCACGTTGACCTTGGCTACGGTGACGTGGTCACCCATCTCGGCAGCAATCTCATTAAGCACAGGGCTAAGCTTTTTACAGGGGCCGCACCATTCTGCCCAGAAGTCGACAAGGACGAGTTTGTCAGACTCGGTGACAACGGAGCGGAAGGTGGATTGGGTGACATCAATAGGTTGGGACATAAAAGACCTTTCTTATCTAACTAGGTTTTATAGGTTTTATTGGGTGAGTGTACCCAGGAAGTGTTCGGCATCAATAGCCGCGCGGCAGCCGGTTCCCGCTGCAGTTATGGCCTGCTGATAGTGACGATCAACAAGATCGCCGACCGCAAAAACACCAGGGATATTAGTGCGGGTCGAAGGCTCGTCGACGATTACATAACCTGACTCGTCGCAGGTGACGGTATCTTTGAAGAGGGCGGAGCGGGGATCATAACCGATGGCTACGAAAAGGGCGGTGACATCGAGATGTGATACCTCGCCCGTAATGGTATCGGTGAGTTCCACATTGCTGACTTGCTGATCTCCGTTGACCTTGCTGACAACCTTATTGGTTAAGAAGGTGATCTTGTCATTATTGCGGGCACGTTCGAGCATAATGGCGGAGGCGCGGAATTCTTCACGGCGGTGAATAATGGTCACACTCTTACCAAATTTAGTGAGGAAAAGGGCCTCCTCCATTGCGGAATCACCGCCACCAACCACAGCGATATTGTGGTCGCGGAAGAAGAAGCCATCGCAGGTAGCACACGCTGAGACGCCGCGGCCTAGGAGTTCTTTCTCCCCTTCCACTCCGATATAGCGAGGGGCGGAGCCGGTGGCGAGAATGACGCTCTTGGCTTGGTACAGGGTGTCATCGACCCAAACCTTTTTGATCTCACCGTCTAGCTCGACCTTGGTTACTTCTTCGCTGATGAGCTGAGCTCCGAAGCGCTCGGCTTGACTGCGCATATTTTCCATGAGCTCTGGGCCCATGATTCCGGCGGGGAAGCCAGGGAAGTTTTCGACTTCGGTTGTGGTCATCAGGGAACCACCGTATTCATATCCTTCGAATACGAGCGGATGAAGTTCGGCGCGGGCTGCATAGAGTGCTGCGGTATAGCCTGCGGGACCGGAGCCAATGATGATCACGTTGTGGATATCTGCCATAGTGCTGTTCTTTCGTCGAAGTGGTGAGTAATCAACCTTATTCTAGCGTTTATAACCCAGACTATAGATGAAAGATTTTATATAGGCAATACCAATCATAAGTGAGCTGCTGTCAAGCTTAGAGAACCCGGTATTGTAGAATTTCCTTTAACATCCTTCGACCTCGAGCCCGTCGGGATTTTATGGTCCCAGGGGCCACCTGCAGGATCTCGGCGGCCTCACTAACAGAATGCTCCGCGAAATCTATGAGCACTAAGGCAGCACGGTGCTCCGGGGGAAGGAGGTCAAGAGCGCGTTGCATTTCCTCGCTTAGATTCATCCTATCGATCAGTTCGGCGAAAGGGTCGAAGCTCATCGCTGCTTCCACCTCGGCATTAAATTCCGCGCGATCGGCGCTGATAACGCTATGAGTATGCTTCCGATTGTGGTCATAGCTGGCATTGGCAACTAAGCGATGCAACCATGTGGATAACTTGGAATCCCCCCGAAAACCCGAAAGATTCCGTGCGGCCCGTAAGAGTGCATCTTGCAAGATATCCTCGGCATCGGCTTCCGTACGAGCATATTTGCGAGCCACATAGCGCAAATGACGTTCATGTTTGCCTACAATCTCGGCGAAAGCAGCATCAGATCCAGCAAGATAGTCGGCAACCAAGACTTCATCGGCTTGAGCTTCCAAGGCAGCGCTGGCACGCTCGACAGAATTGCGGGTAGTTGCCTCATCATGCTGGTGGGAACGAGCCATAGCTGGACTTTCGGTTCACGGCGGGCATCCCTCATCGGCACCAGAGAGAGGATGGTAAAAGCATCACCGTTTTCTTATATGTTGGGAAGTATCAGTGCACTTTTTTGCTAGCGCTTCATGAAAGGTATAGCAACGGGGGTATCAGTGCACGCATATGCTTTATATTCAGCTATTTATTAAAAACAACTGAGAAATTTACTGATGTCTGTAGATCGGATACAGGTGGATTGGCACTAATTTTTCTCACAACCAAACTCCATAAATGGGAATACAGCGAAGAATCTGGTGAGTACATCACAAGAGAACAATGAGTACAACAAGATGGGAGCTCCACGATGATATCGGCGGGGTAGGTCAAAAAAATCAAAAAGAACCTCCGTAAAAATATGGAGGTTCTTTTTGATATTTTTCTTCTTAGGGCATTCCCACTACTTGGAGCTCTTTGATCTCTACACCCTCGGCTTCGCCTTTAATAGAGCTGACCAGGACGAGTAGCTGTTTGATGTGTGTAGAGGAATCAATATCGACACTCGCCCGCGTTTTATCCACACTGAGCTCAGCTAAGATATTTCTTGCCAAGAGATCGTTGAGGTTAGTTTGAGCCCCGATGGGATTATTGTCGCGCACCCCAAAGACCTGCAGCCTAAAGCCCGGAGTAGGGCTATTGACCACGAGTCGGTTGATCTCACTGGCTGCTGCCAGATTAATAATAACCGCCTCATCTGCCTGGGCCTTCCATATAGTCTCTGGATTACCATCGGCAGCAAAGGATGCAGTGGCATTGCTATCTCTCCACGGATAGGCCGACTCCACGGCCAAGATCAGCGAAGGTTTGGCTATCTCAGAGCTTATAGGTGCAAGCTCCTCAGCCTTAATGGGGGCCTGCTCGTTGCCACTATTGAGTACGGAGGTAATATACGCGGTAATGATCGCGGCCAGCACCACCATTGAGGTAGCACCGACAAGGACGGCTGTGGTAGCACCGCGCCCATACCCTTTACGGCCGAATCCACCCACAGGAGACTTAATCTCTCGGGGGGCCTTTTGAGCGGTCACCTGGAGGGTTTGGGTATCACCTGGCTCAGTTGGCTCAGAGAGCTTCTTTAGGTACTTCTCATAGGCTCCGGGCATCTCCTCGAGGTCGCCCTCTAAGAGCTCTCTAATATCTGATGGGGCCTCGTCGTTGATCAAGATGCCTAAGGCGGTGCGCAGAGATTTCAAATCTTGCTCGTGGGTAGCGTCGGCCAGAACGGCTGGGAAAGCGAGCACCGCTACCCCATCGGTATTCACCCGAATTCGAGCCCTATTATCCAGGCCCAAGGTCTTCTTGCCAGCAGCAGCCACCAACGGCGCCAGTGCGAATACCACCGCCTGGGGATCCTGCTGATCGGGATCGCTAGCGAGCTTAGCGAGCGGAGTTCCGTGCACCCAATCGGCGATGATCAAACACCCATTACGGTAAGAGCGAACCTCAATATTTTTTGCGATACTGTCGCTCTTTAAGCCGGCAAGTGCGAGGGTTCTCACTTTGACTCGATCGGCAGCATCAGCGGCCGCTGCAGGACTCAGCGGCGCCATTGGGGTGAGCCCAGAGGTATCAACGAAGGTCAGGGATACCTCGCGTCCCGTCCGCTTCTCCATAGCCCGCCAGAAGCGAACTCCCGGGGCGGATCCGTGATCGACCAGGAGCCGGAAACTGCCATCGCTGACTTCAGCGCCTGGAACCAGTCGCGGACCCCGAACGATACCCGCAGACATTGGCGGCGGTACAGGGGTGGCGTTGAAAGTATCGTCAATATAATTCGGTTGTTCCACTTTCAACTCCTGGGCACTCAGATGGGAAATCTTAGCCGGCTCGCTCGGCTGGATAATTCGGTTCACTCCCGGAATTCGGGCCAGTAGCTGAGCCAATTTCTTTACTTCGGGCAACTGGGAACGCGAGAGAACTAAGCCCGTCATTGCGAGGAAAACAATCCCCGCAATGGTTAATTGGACAAGATAACCAACCGACCCCAAGGCGTCAAAGAGCTGACCAGCCGCCAGATCGATAGCTTGGCTGAGGGCAAAAGCGATCAACCCACCTAAGGAACTAGCTGCGAGCGCCCACGCACAGGTGCGAATAATATCTCTGGTGCCTAGATGGCCCAATTTCCGCCTGAGTAAAAAGGCTCCAATCACAGCGCCAGCAACAAAGCCAAAACCATTGGCAGCACCGAGGAGGATCACTACCCGCGACGGTGACGTGGCAACAATGGGAGCCAGCAGCGAAAGCGCAATTTTCGTCCCCGTTATACCAGCGATAATAAAGGTTGGGGTCCACGCTTCCTCGCGCGCATAAAAGACCCGCAGGTGCAGAAGAACAGTGGCATAGGGTAAAAGAGTGAAGGCCGAGAAGCTCAAAGTCCAGCCCAAGATGGTCGCCTCAGGGCCGGCGAATTGCCCATAGGCGAAAAGGCCACGGGCAATCCAGGTTCCAAAGATAGTAAAGAAAACAATGATCGGAATCAGCGCAATATAGGTGAGCTTGGAACCTATGATGAGATCTTGGGTGACCGCCTTATCGTCTCCATCAGCAGCATTGCGCGAAAGCCGCGGCATAATGGCAGTGAGCAGGGTAACACCAATAATGCCATAGGGAACTTGCAATAATAGCCACGCCTGCTGGTAAATATTTGGCGCCGCCGCATCCGCCACAGAGGCGATACGGGTAGTGACGATATAGCCCAACTGACTGATGGCGACATAGAAAATAATCGCCGCGGCCATGCCCCCGAATTGCTTCAAGCGAGCGTCAATGCCCCACAGCGGTTTGAGGGAAATATTAGTGCGGCGAATATACGGAAATAGTATGAGAGCCTGCACAACCACACCGACTGTGGTGCCAATACCCAAGAGCATCACATGTATGTCAAAAGCTCCGGCTGGTTGCTCGGGAGTTAATTCCCCAGGAACAAACCAATAGGCGCCCATGACGGCAAGCACAATGAGATTATTCATCACCGGCGCCCAGGCGCCTGGCTTGAAGATCCCCTTGGTATTGAGAATAGCCATTAAGAGTGCAAAAATGCCGTAGAAGAAAATCTGTGGCAAGAGCCAGTAGGCAAAGCCGGTGGATTGGACGATATTGACCTTACCGTCGCTACGCAATGCCATTTGCACAAGATAGGGGGCGGCAATAACGGCAAGCAGGGTAATCGACCCTAATAACGTTACCGCAAGAGTAAACAGGCGCCTGATAAAAGCCTCTCCCCGATCGGGATCTTCTTTTTCGGCGCGCACCAATACGGGGACCACAAGGGAGGTCAGCACCGCGCCCAGAACGATCTCAGTGATCAAATTGGGCAATGTATTGGCGGTATTAAAAGCCGAAGCGATCGCCCCACCTAAGGTGGCGGTGATGATCACATTGCGCAAAAAGCCAGTAATCCGGCTAAAGAGCGTGGCTATAGCCATCGACCCTGAGGAGCGTACCACCTCGGCGTCATCGGCTTTATATTCAGCTTTTCTTTCGGCCTCGAGCAGTGAGGTTGAGCGCGGCTCCTGTGTGTGATGAGGAGCCTTCTCCTCACCTCCACGTGGTGGCATTAGAGGGGTGCCGGGCTCGTTCGCGGCAGTTAAGCTTCTTAGCGGCCGATCGTCCTGGTGCCCATCAAGCTTATTGAGGTGATTGCTCACGCCATTCTCCTTAGCTGAAGAAGGTGGAAAGATCCCGTCGCCCCTCACCGTGGAGAAACTAGGGAAAAGTCTCAAAGAGACCATCTTCCTCCGTAGTTCTAGAAAAATGGAAATCGTAGCGGGGTTAACCGTTGCCCCCACTAGCTAATCCGAAGAACCTTGAACTAGATCATTTGTCACGTCTAAATTCCGCCAGAAGGCTGGGGAAAATTCGCCCGATAAGAACGATAACGAGAGCTAGTAGCACATAACCGGCGAAGCCTGAAGTACCAGATAATCCCGATCGGGTTTGTACACCCATGGTCACGGACTCAGATATGGCGTCATTGGTATTTGTGGTCAACCACATACGAAGATCTGCTCGTCGAGACTCCACAGCCTCCAGATTTGCATTCATCGAGATCGTAATCGAGCCCTTTGCGGGGATAAGAATCTCCCGCGGAATTCCAATCTTCGCCTCGTTGGGCCCACTATAGGCAAGCCTGGCATCGACAGGTAGCGGTAAACCATTTTGAGCCACAACAAGAAGCGGTGATGAATCCGAGGTTCTTGTGAAAACATTTCCTGGTGGAATAAGGCTCACCGAATTCCTCAGTTGTGCCAGAGTCTCCCGGGTGGCGGCAATGAGGTTCCTAATATCCTCACTATGCTCATCGAAACGCGCTATAGATTGGCGCCCCTCTAGGGTAAAAGAGCGGATCACATCTCGGCGTAAGGGCTCAGTAAACTCATAAGGGCTCAAGGAGATAGCGGAATCGCTAATCATCAAGCGCGTGAGGTTATCTATAGACGATACTAAACCTTTAGCCGCTAATAGCTCGGTGTCAGCTATTTGAGCGGGATCGGGAAAAGGAGAGGAAACAGCTACGAACTCTTCCGCTTGATCCAAAGCTTCTTGCTCTTGAGGGAGCGGGGTGATCACGTTCAGTAAGTTGCGCGGTTGGGCAGCTCGATCTCTGAGTAATTCAGCAGCAGTATCCAACCACGGTTGCCCACTATCTATATTGCTCGGCAACGGCACCACCAATGGTTGGGAATCTTCTTCTGTGCGCTGGGAGATACTTAAACGAAGTATATTTGATGCTGTATTACTGCGAGCTACTAGTGAATCCTGGCGGAAATCATAGCGGTGCGAATCAGGGGTATAACTCATGGTGAGTGGATCTGGTGCGCTATGTGCAAAACTTGAGGCTACTAAACTATCGAATCCGGCGGCTCGAATTCCTGGTGCTAAGGGGGCAAATCGTCCACTAGTTTGCGGGAAAGAGTTATCGGCTAGCAGTACTGTGATGGGACGCTGTGGAAGGGGTGCAGTAGTAGTATCAGTATCCTTCGGTTCCCGTGCATTCCACGCCGTTGCGAGATCAGTAGGCATCTGATTGTTATTGGTAGGGGTGGAATAATCAGCCCAGCCGAGGGAACTAATGGTTGTGGGTTCAAGATAACCGCTTGCGGGAATAACAATATCTGGTGCCGGATTTACGCCCAGTTCGCGCCTGAGGATCAGAGCACCCTGATCCAGCGCTTCGCGCATGAGCCAGCTATCCCCTAGCTTTGCTAGTCCGTTGATATCGGTATTAGCCCACGGTAGTGCCACCACACAAGAGGTGGTACTTAGAAGTGCTTTGAGTTCTGCAAGCCAGCGTGCGGCGTCGTCTGAGGCGCTACCAGGGATGGAATCGATATCTTGGTCGGCAAAAAACCATGAATCGCGCAGGCGTAGATTCTGTGAGACTGAACTCGGGCGTTCTGTGGCAATGCGATAGCCCTGAGTCATCCTCGATACGGTATCTATAAGCTGTGGATCAAGGGCGATACAACTAGCTTCTTTCAAAGCTGGCTCTCTGTCTGTGACCGTGCGGAAGTCTTTGACTATTGTGCTCAGCCGCCCATCGGGGGCAAGCTGACGAGCGAGATTTTCGCTGCGCATAATAAGCGGCGCGCGTTCTTTCCCAGCTTCCCCAGTTTCCCCGCCGAGAATATCAACTACGGCAGTAATGGGATAGATCAGGGTAAGTCCGGGTGCTCGCTCGGGATTGTCAGTTTCCTCTTCCTTTGCATCCTGAGGAGTACGAGGAGTACTCGGATCTGCCGCGACGTTGAGGAGAAAGCGCTGGGATGAATATCGTTGCCCTGAGGTAGTATTTTGTACTCCAAATAATAAAGGATAGATACCTGGGCGAATAATATCGAATCCACCAATCGCCTGCGCTGCGGTGGGGATTTCAATATCGATATGGCGCGTCTCTCCCGGCACAATCGGACCGTCAATATCAATAGTATTAGCAAAGAATGGATAAGCTTCTTGGCTCAGAGCTGGAAGTTCAAGAGCCTGGTTAACGCTTCTGGGTTCCGCTGCCCGTTTTGGAACAATAATGATATTGTCCATCTCGCTATCCGTATTATTGCGCACCGATAGAGAGACCTGGAGGACTTGCCCAAAGGAGATCTGAGCTGGTGCTCGATCGAGACTTATTGCTAGATCTGGCTCTCGCTTATCAACCCGCGGGCTTTGGCCCACCCAGGTTCCTAGTGCCGCCGGGTTGTTTGGAGAATGAGGCAGCGGGTTGGCCAGCGCACTTGTGGGGGCGAGCATACTAAGGGTCAGCGCAATACCGAGAGCCAGGCGACACGAGTGAGGAGAGGATGGTTTCATCGGGGCGTCATCCGTCCTTCCTGCGCCTCCGTGCGGGCTAAATCGGGGAGCATCCGAAGCGCGATCTTGGCCAGCTTACGCTCATCGGCATACGCAAAATACTCAAGGAGTGCTGAGGCTGGTATCCACGCGACCTCGGTAACCTCAGGATCTTCGTCGTTAAGAACTCCATCTTGATAACGCAGCAGGTAGTGGTAAACAGTCTTATGAATACGCGTATTATCCGAAACGAACCAGTAGCTAATTTGTCCGAGAGTGGCAAAGACCTCGCCGAGAATGCCGGTTTCTTCCCACACTTCCCGTGCCGCTGTTGCTTCGATATCTTCGTGCTCTTCCACATGGCCTTTAGGCATGGACCATAAAAGGCGCCCGCGCCGATCCTTGCGCCCGATGAGAGCCACATAGATCTTTGACAGATCTACTCGCCCACGGTGATCGACAGCCTCTGCAAGCCCGGAGATGACGAGCCCCCCAGCGGAGGTCTCCATTCGTTTCATCATCCGGTGAGCTTCGGGTGGTCGCTTTGGCCCACGACGGTTGGTACTGCGCCCACCCTGGCGGCGGCGCCCCTCCCCTCGCTTCCGTATTGTCGCTTTTTGGGTGCGCTTAGGTTTTGGCTTCTCCTTGGGCTTATCCTTCTTAGTCAACCGCGCCCGGTGTGCTAGAGAGTTGGGGGTGAGTATTTCTTCACTACTCAGTCTTGGGAGGATAGTATCCGCAGTGCGCGCATGAATTTGGGATTGTCCACTCTGTGAAGGAGAACCCTGAGGTGATGATAGAGAAGACATCTCTTCAGACTCCATTCCTTGACGGTGCGGTCACTATTAATGACAATGTGGTTTATGTCAGATCCTCCAGCCCTTCGGTGCAAGGGTTGTAGATATCATCGTTGGTATTTTTAATGTCGAGCATTATTTTATCTGTCTTTAGCATAGACCACGAACACGGTAGACTTACCCAGCGTGACTATCCCCCCTAATCAGCAGAAAACCCTCGAACTACCCTTCACCACAGAGGCGGCAATTAGCCAACTTAATAAAGCCCTGCAGCCGCTCTTTGCAGATATAGTGCCCTTAGCCGAAAAATTTCACCAAAGGGGATATACCTTATACCTCGTGGGCGGATCGGTGCGCGATGCGCTCATGAATCGGTTGGGCAATGATTTGGACTTCACTACTGATGCCCATCCCGAGATCGTTTCTGAGATTTTACAGGACTACGCTGATGTGGTTTGGGATACCGGTATTGACTTCGGAACCGTCTCGGCCGAAAAGGCTGGACAGCAAATTGAAATTACCACCTTTCGCGCTGATCTCTACGATGGGCACTCGCGAAATCCAGTGGTGCACTTCGGATCGACTCTGGAAGGGGATCTGATCCGCCGCGATTTTCGGTGCAATGCGATGGCGGTTGAAATTACTGCGGAAGGTTCTCTAATTTTTCATGACCCCATGGGTGGGCTTAAGGACCTTAGTCAAAGGAGGATCGATACTCCAGCCAGCCCAGAGGAGAGCTTCCATGATGATCCCTTACGGATGTTGCGTGCGGCTCGCTTTGTCTCGCAGTTGGAATTCGAACTCGCTCCCCGAGTGCGTCATGCCTTAACCCAGATGGCCTCCCAATTGGAGCGGATAACCGCGGAGCGGATCCAGGTGGAGCTAGATAAATTAATGCTCGGTCGCATACCTTGGGAAGGCGTCGATGTCATGGTGGATACTGGTCTCGCCCAGTACTGCTATCCCGAGTTATTAGAATTACGCATGACTCAAGATGAGCACCAGCAGCATAAAGATGTTTATGCGCACTCGCTTCAGGTGTTACGACAAGCTATTGATCAAGAAGAAGTCCCCGACTTGGTATTACGTTGGGCTGCTTTAGTTCATGATATTGGTAAACCCGAGACTAGGGCCTATGACCAAAATGGGAGAGTTAGTTTTCACCAACATGAGGTTGCGGGTGCGCGCTTGGTGCGTCGCCGGATGCGGGCACTGAAATACTCGAAGGCGATGATCAAACAGGTCAGCCAATTGGTCTTCCTGCATATGCGCTTCCACGGCTTTAATGAAGGTAAGTGGACTGATTCAGCAGTGCGTCGGTATGTCAATGACGCTGGCGATCTCCTGCCCCGGCTGCACAAACTGGTTCGAGCGGATTGCACAACGCGCAATAAGAAAAAGGCGCAGCGTTTACAACGCATTTATGATCATCTAGAAGAGCGTATCGCTGAGATTGCCGAAAAAGAAGATCTTGCCCGAGTTCGCCCCGATCTTGACGGCAACGCCATTATGGACTTGCTTGATTTACAGCCGGGCCCCGACGTTGGTCGAGCATGGGCCTATCTGAAGGAATTACGGTTGGAATTGGGCCCTCTGGAGCCAGAGTTGGCTAGCAAGTATTTGCTTGCGTGGTGGGAGGAACGGCAGTCTGCCTCCTAGTCTCATAGAATGGTAAGAAAAAGAGACTCATACATGGGGCTCAACTGATAACTAAGGGTGTGTGATTGTGGCGGAAGCAATGCGAGAGCGTATTTTTGCAAATCTTGAACGTAATGAGGTTTATCCGGGGCAGGTATTAGTAGCAGCGCCCGATACCGATTCCGATGAGGCGAATCGAGGTGTCATCCTAATTATTAGCCATGATATTGAAGGGACCCTCGGGGTATTGCTGAACCATCGCACTGATATGGCCGTTGCTGAGGTGCGTCCTGATTGGCAGCCGTGGGTAGCGAAGCCTCAGACGCTGTACCACGGGGGTTCGACGAATCCCGAGATGGCTATCGCAGTGGCGGTAACAAAGCCCGAGGTGGATAATTCTCAGATCTCTAGCCTGATGCGCATCACTAACCGTATAGCCTTGGCGGATCTAGGCCTAGCGCCCGAAAGCATTGCTGAGTATATCGAGGCGGTGCGCATCTTTGTAGGTACGTATTTTTTCGCCCCGGGTGAACTCGAAGCTGAGATAGCTGAAGGAGAATGGTATGTTGCTCCCTGCTTGCCGAGCGATGTCATCGCGCCAGGTGCAGTAGATTTGTGGGGTGATATTATGCGGCGTCAACCCATGCCGCTCCCCCTTCTTGCAACGCACCCAGGTTTAGACGTAGACGAGAACTAACATGACAAAGCCGCAATGTTTCACGTGAAACATTGCGGCTTTAAACGTGTGTTAGTTCTCGAGTTCCGGGAATTTGGTTACGGCATCCTCCCATAACCTTAAGAATTCGTCGGCCGTTACGTCAAAAGCCTCAATATCAGGAAATGTGTCAAACGTATCGGGATGAGGCACACGTTTATTAGGTGTGCTAGCAAGCCCTGCAGCGTAGTCGGGAGAACCAGCGCCCTGGATGACACCCTGGGGGTCGAGTTCGATGATCCGCTGCAGCTCACACTGTGTGGGGTCTAAGGGTTTTAACTCGGCGATATGACTAACCGATCCAGCTCCCTCAATAGTGAGGTCCAGTCGGATATAAAGCAAGTGCTGATCCATCTACGGTCCTTTTCTTCTGTGACTTTATGGCGGTAAGTTCCACACCCCTAGTTTACGTGGTGATCGGGTTCGAGCTGCGCGCCATATCGTGCTGCCAACCACGAGCACATCATGAGCTGAATCTGGTGGAAGATCATCAGGGGGGTGATGAGCACTCCGATATTGGCGGCGCCGAAGATGATAGCCGCCATGGGTAGGCCGGTAGCGAGCGATTTCTTAGAACCGCAAAATTGGATAGCGCGGGTATCACTCATGGTAAAACCTAAGCTTTGCCCCACCTTGTACGTGAGAGCAAGCGTAAGACTCACTATTGCAATGGAGATGACAATCAGAAGGATGATATCGCGATAACTAATACTCGCCCACAATCCCGTTACCATGCCGGCTGAGAAGGCAGAGTAAACCACCATCGCGATAGAAAGACGGTCAACCACCTTCGTGGCCTTATTCTTTGCCACCTCTGCTACAAGTGGCCTTGATAGCTGGCCTAGGATAAAGGGCAGGAGTAGCTGTAGTGCGATATTGAAGAAAACGCTGGCGTCGATACGCAGAGTAGTGGTTGTTGTCATGGTGAGCATCACCAAGACGGGAGTTAGAACCACTCCCAAGAGATTGCTCAAAGAGGCGCTGACGATGGCGCCAGCGACATTACCTTTCGCGATGGAGGTAAATGCCACCGAGGACTGCACCGTGGAGGGAACGAGCGTGAGGTAAAGGAGGCCGATATATAACTGGCTTCCAATAATGGCTTCCACGGGTTTGAGAGCTAAGCCAATCAGTGGAAAGAAGACAAAGGTAAACACAACGATAACCAGATGCAATCTCCAGTGCTTGATCCCCTCGAGGGCTTCAGCAGTGGACAGTCTAGCTCCGTAGAGGAAGAAAAGAAGTGCAATGGCCAGAGCAGTGGCCGCGGAAAAGTACTCGGCGGCGGTACCGCTTATGGGGAAAACCACTGCGCCGAGCACCGCTAGGAGAATTAAGACGATAAGGGGATCAATTTTGGGCATAGCTTTTAACCGCTAATAGTGGCCGTGGTACCCACAGTGCTGATCTCGAAATCCTTCAAGGGGTCGCGAGCAGGCCCTGTTAGTACTGCCCCATCGACGATAGAGAATTCTGAATGGTGAGTTGGACACCGCACAAGATCGCCGTCTACTTCGGTGATCTGAGAGTGCTGGTGTGGGCAGTCGGCGGAATAGGCTTTGTATACCCCAGGTTCAGGTTGGGCGAGGATGATGCCATCTCGTATGATCGCACTGCCGACAGGGACGTCGCTGATATCCATCTCTTGCGCCTTCCCAGCGCAGGCAGTTAAGACCAAACCGGAAAAAGTCGATGCGGTGGCGAGGAGAAAGATGCGCCGCGAACAGGTTGATTCAGGTGAAGATTTCGGTGTAGTCATGACTGCTAGTATCTCACTTTTTTCGCCTATATGCTTTTTTTGGGCGTCCTCACGATACTCCACTCCCTTCCCTGCCGCGTCTATGGTCAAGCGACAGTTATCTGGACGCACAATTATCAAGATGGTCTAAGGTCAGCGGTTATGACTCCTTTATATTTAGTCACAGTGACTAAATAAGGCCACAGTGCGCTACCCCCAGGTCGCTGAATTGTGAACAGAAAAAAAGACCCACCCCGCGGTGGGTTCACATATTTTTCAGTTACTGATCAGACCTTTTGGCCGCCTGGCGGACAGCCTCGAGATCGATGGCGGTACTTGCTCCTCCCCCACAACAATCACCCGAACATCCAGACGATGACTCCTTATTGCTTCTGAGGATCCCAGCGGCACGAGCTGCTAGAGAATTACCCAAACCAATCATATATAGAGCACCAATAAAGCTAACTGCGGTGATGGTGAGCAACCAGCTCAGTCCGCCATAGATCGGCGCGGAGCCAATTGCGATAAGTACTCCTGCAGCTACCCACAGTGGACCTGCCAGAGAGTGAGCGTGATCCCAGATGTCTTTGGATGCACGTACCTCTGGCACCTTGATTCCAATAAATCGGTTACCGGGGAGATTTTTCGTCCATGCCAGAACGCCACTCATGATCACGATAAGAGCACAGGCGCTCGCAAGAAGACCGAGAAAAAACATAGAGGAATTATATCACTCAGACCTGTCGGAGAATCGGCGAGGGGCGGATCACAACCTAGGCATTAAGGGGGTACGTTGGGGGTAGTTAGGGCAAGCGAGGAGCCTATGCTGACGTGTGCAGCCAGCGTGACTAGGAAAAATACCTATTGAGCGCTAGATTGAAAACCTAAGGGTGGACTTGTGCGCTCGGGCACCAAGCTGAGTTAGATCAGGTTCCGGGATGGAAAAACACCATCCTCCTCCAGTACCACAATCATTTGTATATAAAAGATAGGAATATATCAATGGACTTACGCAGGATTTCATCCTCGCTGCTCTTCAAGATCATTGTCGCCATCATATTGGGCATTATCTGTAGTCTCTTCTTCCCGGAGACTCTAGCCCGTGTCTTCGTCACCTTCAACGGGCTCTTCGGTAGTTTCCTCGGATTCTTTGTTCCCGTGCTTATCTTCGCCCTTATCACCCCTTCTATCGCAGGTCTGGGACGCGGCGCCGGTAAATGGTTAGGAATCACCACCGGTATAGCCTATGGTTCGGCTGTCATTTCGGGTCTGATGTCTTGGGGTATCGCAACGCTGATCTACCCATGGCTGCTCGCCAATCAGGATGAAGTTCGCGTCTCTGATATCGATGAGGGCGCTCTCACGGCGTATATCTCGATCGAAATGCCCGCCCCTATGCCTGTGATGACTGCTCTCATCCTTGCTTTCGTTCTCGGCGTGTCTATGACCACTGTAAAGTCGGATACTCTTTACGGGGCCGTCGCTGATCTGCGGCGTGTTGTGATGAAGGTTATCGCTAGCTTTATTATCCCGCTACTGCCTATCTATATTTTCGGCCTCTTCCTCTCCCTCGGTATGAATGGCAACTTAATAGATATTCTCTCGGCGTTTACCAAGGTGCTGCTCTTGGCCATCGTTTTCTCTTTTGTACTGCTGGCAATCCAGTATCTGCTTGCGGGTGCGATTACCGGCCGCAACCCTTTGACCGCTCTGAAGAATATGATGCCGGCTTATTTCACCGCGCTTGGCACCTCCTCCTCCGCCGCTACCATCCCGGTTACCTATGAATCAGCCCTGAAAAATGGTGTTTCCCGCTCTGTTGCGGGCTTCGTAGTTCCGCTCTGCGCCACCATTCACCTCTCTGGTTCCATGATGAAGATCTCGCTCTTCGCCTTCGCTATCATGTTCCTCGATGGTATGGCATTGCCTTTGCCGCTCGCCCTCGGTTTCATCCTCATGCTGGGTGTGACCATGGTAGCCGCACCGGGTGTTCCTGGTGGAGCTATTATGGCGGCAGTGGGGCTCCTATCGTCCAATTTAGGCTTCACCGATGAGCAGGTGGCGCTAATGATTGCCGCCTATATTGCCATTGACTCCTTCGGTACGGCCTGCAATGTGACCGGCGACGGTGCCATCGCCATGGTGATTGATAAATTTGCCAAGGGCACCATCGTTCGCAGCGAGCTTGATGAGGGCGACGATCTCGGCCTTGCGCTCGCTATTTCGGGCGAAGAGCATATAAAGTCCTAGCTGATACCATCCCACCCCAAGAGATCACCCTGATCTCTTGGGGTGTTTTTTGTTGGCCATCAACTCTCAGGTGGGGTTAGGCGGCCTCAACAATTTTTCTATTGCTTTACAGAAATGGGGTAAATCTGATTAAATAAAGGTCCATGGCAAAAAACACTGGTTTTGACCGTGGCGCATATATTGAAATGCAGTCGCGACATATTCAGGCTCGTCGCGAAGAAATCGGCGGAAAACTCTATCTCGAAATGGGCGGGAAGCTCTTCGACGATATGCACGCCTCACGCGTCCTCCCTGGATTCACTCCCGATAACAAGATCGCAATGCTTGAAGAGATTCGCGATGACGTCGAAATACTTATTTGTATCAATGCCAAGGATCTAGAGCGCCATAAGATTCGCGCCGACCTTGGCATTACTTATGAAGACGACGTGCTCCGCCTCGTGGATGTCTTTCGGGATCGAGGTTTCCTCGTCGAGCACGTGGTGCTGACTCAACTCGAAGACGATAATCGTCTTGCACATTCTTTCTTAGAGCGCCTCGAGCGCTTGGGACTCAAGGTAGCCAAGCACCGTGTCATTCCAGGCTACCCCACCGATATGGATCTTATCGTCTCCGAGAAGGGGCTCGGCCGCAATGAATATGCCGCCACGACAAGAAACCTCGTTGTTGTGACGGCGCCAGGACCGGGTTCCGGGAAGCTCGCTACCTGCCTGTCCCAGATTTACCACGAGCATCGCCTGGGTATTAATGCCGGCTACGCAAAATTTGAAACCTTCCCTATCTGGAATCTCCCTCTCGAGCACCCCGTCAACCTTGCCTATGAAGCTGCAACGGTAGACCTCAATGACGCGAATGTCATCGATCACTTCCACCTTTCCGCCCACGGGGAATACACCGTGAACTATAATCGCGATGTCGAGGCTTTTCCATTGCTGAAAACCCTCCTGAAACGTCTCACAGGAGCCGAACCTTATCAGTCGCCAACTGATATGGGTGTGAATATGGCCGGTCTGTGTATTACCGACGACGAGGTGTGTCGTGAGGCTTCTCATCAGGAGATTATCCGCCGTTATTTCAAAACGCTTGTCGACGAAGCCCGAGGTGGTCTGGATTCTACCCAATCGGATCGTGCCGCCGTGGTGATGGCTAAAGCGGGTATCAGCGTCGAGGATCGACGTGTAGTTCAACCAGCGCGCGATAAAGCAGCCGCAACCGGTCAGCCAGGTTCTGCGATCGAATTAGCCGATGGCACCATTATTACAGGGGCCACGTCTCCCCTGTTGGGCTGCTCTGCTGCCATGCTTCTCAATGCCTTGAAGTATTTGGCGGGGATCGACGATGAGGTGCACCTTTTGTCGCCGCAGTCCATTGAGCCTATTCAGTCTCTTAAAACGGATCATTTAGGATCGCTCAACCCTCGATTGCATACAGATGAGGTGCTGATCGCGCTATCTGTTTCTGCTGGCAGTGATACGCAAGCGAAAGCCGCTCTCGATCAACTCAAGCATTTAGAGGGATGTGATGTCCATACCACTACGATTCTCGGTTCCGTTGACGAGAGCATCTTCCGCAATTTAGGGATCTTGGTAACCTCCGATCCGCAATTTCAACGCAAGAGTTTATATCAAAAGCGTTAATGGGACCCCATGGCCCGCACCGAAGGGCCATGGGGTTTTCAATGTTTCACGTGAAACATTTAGTGTCAGATCGTCGCAGCTTTCATCTTCGCGATATAGCTACCTAACTGTGCAAGGAGATCCTCACGTGATTGATCACCCTGATAGGTAGCAATAATGGAACTTAAGGCAGAACCAGTTATCGCTCCCCTAGCTCCAGCTGCCAGAGCATTCGTCACATGCTCCGGCTTTGAAATGCCAAATCCTAGGAGTACGGGTGGGCCATTGAAACGGGCGATATTTTCCACAACTTCCTTCAGGCCCGTCATCTGGGCGGTACGCTCGGTACCCGTGACTCCATCACGGGAGATGGCATAGATATAGCCTTGAGATAGTTGAGCGACCTCGGCAAGGGTTGCCGCTGAGGCCTGAGCGGGAGCAATGAAGATGGGGGCGATATGTGCTGCGTGGGCTGCGCGCACAAAGGGCAAAGATTCTCTAACAGGAAGGTCTGGCATAAGGATACTATCAGCGCCAGCATCTGAAAATTCTTGATAGAACGCGTCAATACCACGGCTAAATGCCACATTGCTATAGACGAGCATTCCTATAGGGATATCGGGGAACTCCTCGCGAATACGGCGAATTAAGCTCAGACATACCTCAATGGTGCCGCCGGCGTTCAGGCCTCTCAGATGTGCGGCGGCGATGGTAGGACCATCGGCGACAGGATCAGAGAAAGGTACCCCGAGTTCGAGAGCGTCGGCACCGTGGCGAATAGCGGTGCGGATAATATCGAGTGAGGTTTCAAGGTCAGGGTCGCCTAGCATAAAGAAAGGGACGAAGGCACCTTCGGAACCCAATCGCTCAAAGAGGGCCTCGTAGCGATTCATGACATTTTCTCCTTTGTGATCGATAATTCGGGATGCTCGGAGAGGATACGGCGCACATGATCAATATCTTTATCGCCGCGACCAGATAGGCATACCACGATCGTTAGCGACTTCCTTTCCTTCTCCGCTTCCACGGCAGCCTTCAGGGCATAAGCCATGGCATGGCTGGATTCCAAGGCCGGGAGGATCCCCTCATAGCGACTGAGTAACTGGAAAGCTTCTAAAGCTTCAGCATCGGTGACAGGGATATACTGGGCCCGCCCCGTTTTGGCCAGATGGGCGTGTTCGGGACCGACACCAGGGTAATCAAGCCCAGCGGAGATGGAATACGATTCTAAAACCTGCCCATGAGCATCGCGCATCAAATAACTATGCGTTCCATGCAAAATTCCCTCAGAGCCGTGGGTGATGGTGGCTCCATGAAGTCCTGACTCGATTCCTTTACCCCCTGGTTCGGCGCCGACTAGAGCCACGGAGGGCTCATCGATAAAATCAGCAAAGATGCCTATGGCATTCGATCCCCCACCCACGCAGGCAACAACCATATCTGGCAGCGTTCCTATGCGCTCGATAATCTGAGCCTTGGCCTCGCGCGAAATCACTCGGTGGAACTCCTTGACAATAGTCGGGAAAGGATGTGGACCGGCCGCTGTACCGAGAAGATAGTGAGAAGTGGAAAAGTGAGCGGTCCAATCTCGCAGTGCTTCATTGACGGCATCCTTGAGGGTGCCAGAGCCAGAATGAACCGGAATAACTTGAGCCCCCATCAGCTCCATTCGGTAAACATTCGGTTGTTGTCTGGCGATATCATGGGCACCCATATAGATCACGCAGTCCAGACCTAGCAGAGAACACGCGAGCGCCGTTGCGGTCCCGTGTTGGCCAGCACCCGTCTCGGCGATAATCCTCGTTTTCCCCATGCGCTTTGCGAGGAGAGCCTGGCCGATTACCTGATTTGTTTTATGAGCTCCCCCATGGAGAAGATCCTCTCTTTTGAGGAAGATCCTGACATACTGTTTCCCCGTCAATGGAAGATTCGAGCACTCGGTCAACGGAGTGGGGCGACCGAGATAGTCTTTGAGATAGCGCTGAAATTCAGCGAGAAAATCGGGGTCCGATTGGGCGTGGATAAAAGCCTGCTCCAACTGATCAAGGGCAGGTATGAGGGATTCTGCGACAAACTGTCCTCCAAATTCGCCGAAATAGGCTGGGAGCTGTGAGGCTTGGATAGTCATGGATGTCCATTCGGGTAGGTTTTGGGTTTTTAAAAAGGGTTGAGGGGATTGGCATAGCGGCGGATAGAGGTGAAGATATCCTTGATGAGTGCAGCGTTCTTATGGTGCTGGTACGCGCTCCCGCGCGGGTATTCGAGTCCGGAATTGAAATCTAAACCTCGTGTTCCCACAGCGAGGGCATCATCGAGGTGGTCAGCAGAGATACCGCCTGCCAGGAGACAGTGATGCGCTATATCGATGGGGACTCGCGCCCAGTCGAAGCTAAGGCCACTGCCACCGTGATGCGCATCGAGGACCAGAAGATCGACGAGCGGCGCTAAATTGCGAGCTAGTTGTGGTCCCTGTGGTGAGGTCATAGAGACGGCGCGCCAAACAAAGAGCCCGTCCCCATAGCGATCTCGGGCCCGTTGAACAAGTGACTCCTCTTTTTCCAGCGAACCCTGATAAGGAGCGTGAAGTTGGATTGCGTAAAACCCCTCATTATCAAAGGCTGGCCAGTTCTCGGTATCGGTCGTGACCGCGATATAGTCAAGGCCAGGTTCATTTGTTATGACTTTTTGCGATGTTTCACGTGAAACATTGCGTGGACTCGAGGGGGCAACAATGAGACCTCCGTACCTCGCCCCGGCGGCGCGGGCGACCCCAGCTACCTGAGGTGAACGCAGACCGCATACCTTATGGTCGCCGTAGATCAAGGAGCGGCAGGCTCGGTCAATATCTTCTTGGGAGGTCAGCTGAGAGCCCACGAGGAAAGCGTCGGAATGGGCGGCGAGGGTGCGAACTGTTCGATGATCGCGAATTCCGGACTCAGCAACCACCACCGCGCGATCGCCAATGATTTCACGTAGGCGGGCAGAGCGGGTGAGATCGATACTAAGATCGTGGAGGTTGCGGTGATTCACCCCTATGATCCGAGCCCCTAGGTGAAGGGCTCGCCTAGCCTCATCGGCGTTGACGACCTCCGTGAGAATATCCATTCCTAACTCAGTGGCTCGGCGAGCAAGTAAACGGTACTCGGCATCGCTTAGAACGCTCAGCATTAAGAGGACGGCATCCGCACCGAAATAACGCGCAGCTGTTATCTGGATTTCGTCGATAATAAAATCTTTACACAGGACCGGAAGATGGGTGCTCGCGCTGACAGTTGCGAGATGATCATAATCTCCGCCAAAGAAGCTCGGCTCGCATAAGACCGAGATCGCAGCCGCATACCGGGAGTAAACCCGTGCGATCTCCCCCGGACGATATTCAGAACGAATAAGACCCAAGGAAGGGGAAGAAGACTTGCACTCTAGTATGAACTGCGCGCCGGGTTGGCTCAGACTCAGCTCTAGACTCCGCTGCGAACGCGGCAGTGAAGAATTTTCTATGCCTGGGATGCGGGAGGCAATATCAGCCAGTTGATGGCGCCGTGAACGCACAATATTTTCCAGGATAGTGGGCATTTTAGCGTCCATAATCTGCCCTCTCATGAAGGTCCAACCAGCGATCGACGACCTGATCATCGAGAAGCGCCTGAGCCCGCTGAACGCCTTCCTTAAAAGTTTGGGCCTGACCGTGGAGATAGAATATGGCACCAGCTGATGCACACAGGGCATCTCGGTGTGCTGCGCTACCGCGTCCGGCGAATACCTGGCGCAGGAAGGCAGCATTCGCAGTGGCATCGCCCCCACGTAACGCAGAAATGGGGCGGCGAGTTAATCCCAGGTCTTCTGGTGAGAGTTCATAATGGTCGATTGTGCCATCGGGTAGTAACTCCCATATTGTAGTCGGCGCGTGTAGGGCAATTTCGTCCATTCCCCCACCGTGGACAACCATAGCTTTCTTGCGACCTAGATCTCGAAATACTCGGGCGATCATATCCCCTAGAGCCGGATTAGCGATCCCCATGAGCTGGAACTCGGGTTGTACCGGAGAAAGAATCGGACCAATGGTATTGAAAATAGTGGGAATTTTTAATGAGGTGCGTACAGGTACAACGTGGGCCACCGCTGGATGATAGGCGGGAGCAAAAAGGAAGGTGAAGCCCGAGGATTCGAATTGACGTATGGCCCGTTCAGGATCGAGATCGAGGGGGATACCTAATGCTTCGAGGACATCCGCCGATCCAGATTGTGAGCTGACGGAGCGATTCCCACATTTAATCACTTTCGCACCACCCGCGGCGGCGATCAATGAGGCTCCAGTTGAGATATTGATGGTATGGAGACCGTCGCCTCCAGTACCAGCGGTATCCAGCACACCCTCGCCAGAAATAGGAATCGGGCGAGCTGCCTTTAAAAAGGCCCGAGCTACTCCAGCGATATCCGCATAGGTTTCACCCCGCGTCCGAATAGTAGCAAGAAGTGCTGCGATATGGATATCGTCGTACTCCCCGACCGTTAACGGGGCGAATACCTCGGCCACTTCCTGGACAGAGGGGGTTGGGTTATCTAAAAAAGCGACAAATCTTTCGTGCATAGTTGTCATGAGTTGAGATCCTTCGTTAAGACGATGATCGGCATAAGAGCGAGATCATGCGATCAATGATCTCAGGCCCTTGCGGAGTGAGAATAGATTCGGGATGGAATTGCACCCCGATAGCTCGCTGATCCTCAGTGATAGCGGCCATGACCACAGGGCCAATATCCGAGGGTGCAGTAGCAAGAGATACCATTCCTGTGGGTACGGTTACCGCTCCGAGAGAGTGATAGCGCGCTACCGGAACCGTGACTTTGTCGCCGCGAACTCCCGGTATCCTCTCGAGGCCCAGACCGTGAAAGAGGGGGCTCTTTTCACCTGCTGGGCTTAATTCCATCAGATCTGTGGTGCCATGGACGGGACCGCAGGGTTCTATTCGGCCACCACAGTGCTCCACGAGCGCTTGGAATCCTAAGCAGATACCAAGAATCGGAATGCGACCGATACAGTTGTCAATGAGCTCCATCATTTTGCCTGCCTGCGCTGGGTAACCAGGCCCTGGAGATAGACAGATGAGATCGGGTTGGGCTTGCAGGACCTGTTCAATCGGCACCGTATTGCGAAAGACGACGCATTCATAATCACTGAGAGCGTCGACCAAGTTATAGACAAAAGAATCGTGATTATCGATGAGAACAATCCGGATGGTCATGAACGTTCCACCTCTAGCTTTCGTCCTGCGGCTTGTGCGATAGCATCCAGCACCGCATATGCTTTGTGCACCGTCTCGTCAGCCTCGGCTTGAGGCGAGGAATCTCGAACCACCCCAGCACCCGCCTGTACCGCCGCCTGGCCATCTTTGACAAAAGCCGATCGAATAATAATACAACTATCCAAGCTGCCGTCACCGCGCACATACCCTAATGCACCTCCATAGGAGCCACGGCGCTGCTGCTCAACTTCGCGCAAGAGGGACACCGCACGCAGTTTCGGCGCTCCTGTGAGTGTTCCCATATTCATACATGCTCGGTAGGCATCTAAAGCATCGACCTCAGGATGAAGCGTTGCAGTCACTCGCGATACCAAATGCATTACTCGCGAATACCGATCGACGTGCAAGAGTTCGTCTACCCTGCGGGTGGCGGGGATGGACACACGGGCGAGGTCATTGCGGGCGAGATCCACGAGCATTATATGCTCAGCTATTTCTTTTGCGTCGGTGCGCATGACTAATTCTTGGCGTATATCTAGCTCCTCGTTAATGCTGCCATCGCTATTGAGACCTCGGGGTCTCGTGCCCGCGATGGGATAAAGCTGAACCTCTCGGCTCCTGTGATCGAAAGTGAGATTAGATTCCGGTGACGCTCCAAAGAGTTCAAAGCTCTCCCCCGCGGCACTTTCTTTTCCGCGCACATAAAACATATAGGGTGACGGATTCGTTTCCCGCAGTACTTTATAGGCTGCAAAAGCATCCGGGCATTCGAGAGTAAATGTGCGGGCCGGGACAACCTGATAAATATCCCCAGAATAAATTGCCTCCTTTAACCGTGCGATATGAGCACAAAAGACACTGTCACTAAGATCAGCTCGTGCTTGCAACGGTTCTTCTTCGCCGACGGGGGGAACATCCGAGGGAAAATGCTGCGGTGCGTGGCTAATCTGTTCCTTCAGCTGCAAAGCACGCTGTGTGGCGGCTTCCGCACTTAAGCCAAGGACCTCAATATCAGCGGTGCGCTCGCGATGATTAATTCGTAATATCTCTTCAGCTACGAGGAATTGATAATCGGGGTAGCTATTGTGACCCATAGCAACCGGTGGCAGCTCTTCAAAAGTTTCTAAAAGATCGAAGGCAAATCCCCCAGCCAAAAATGGAAGGATCTGACCCGAGTAGGAGGCGTGAAGGGCCAACAGTCTGAGTACGTGGGTATTATTGATGGCGAGAAGACGAGCTCGCTCATCAATCTCATTGCTTGGGGGGAATTCTACTACTAGCAGATCCGATGAGTGCTCACAGCGATAGTCTGATAATTGCACAGCGAGATCGTCAATAATATGGCACCCTATATCGGATAACGCCTCGATACTCACCCGAGGGCCAGAACATGTGACGCGAGCAGCTCCTCTGACGATGGCCAGACACGTCGTTTTCTTCTTCGAGGCGATATCTGCGCCTTCAAGGAGGACGGAATCATCGCGTACGGTGGCTCCCAGAAACTGAAAGAGTCCAGCGGCATCGTCTCGGTATTCGACTTTCTCTACGTGGGTGCTGATCATACAGAGCACTTGCTTTTGGGATTGAGATAAGTGTGCATGGGGTACTTTCTTGAACTCATAGGAATCGCTGTAATGCTGCTAGCAGTGAGTACAAAAAAGACCCCCACCAACAACACTATGGCTGGTTCCGAGGGCCGATATTTTTAATAAAGAATCAACGAAGAGCCCGCGGACTACGGGCGCCACCAGAAATTCTTCATCGTATTCATTAACACGTAATCTACATGTCTCCCCGGGCTCTTGGCAATTCTTTTTCCTTAATAGGGGTAGTTTTATTGGTTGAAAAGTTTGGCGAGAAGCCACTCGAATAATGCCACGACCTATAGTTTACCCTTAACCTTTTTCGTCACACTGACGTAACGAGCTTGATCCGTGACAGCTAGTGACATCTCACGCGGTGACTGAAATCTCTAGGATTTAACAGCTCAATAGATTATCCTCGAGCTCATGCGACGTTTAATAACTTATGCCCTCGTGGGTGTCCTCTCGGTAGCACTCAACACAGCTGCACCGGCCACAGCTCTTCCTGTGGTTCCAGATGATCTCAACGTCTTTCCGCACTCAGATATTCAGGCCCATCCTTCGATCTCAGTGACCGATGAGAACGGTAATCCCATCACTAAGCCAGTACATCGCGGCGATATCCTTTATGTTCATGGGAGCGGGTTTGACCCTGGTGCCAACCGCGGCGGTTTTATTTTCCCCATTCCTCCTGGGGTTCCTAACGGTGTCTATGTTCTTTATTCGGGATTGGCCAACGACTGGAAACCGTCCGAGAAAGCCCCAAGTTCGGCGCGCCAGCACCCCCATGATCGTATGGCGTGGATGCTCACCGAATCTAGTCTCGCGGCCGTGCCGGACTTCCCTGTAGATATGCGCAGGGTACTTGCTCGAGTGGCACAGCCTATGCACGATGACGGCAGCTTTGTTGCCCGTATTGTCGTCGACCCACCAGCGACTACCGCCGGCGATCAGTACGGAGTCTATACCTATGCTGCTGCTGCAAGTATAAATCCAGACGAAGAACTTTTTATCCCCATCCCATTCGATCCAAGCCCTGGGCCGCGCACGTCTATTCCGACCCGTGATTTGCTCGTTGATGCCTCTGGCATGGAAGCAGTCACCTCCGCACTTCGGGGTGGAATCGGTACGCGCGAGGGCGCTGATCGCACCGACGATGAGGTTAGCTACACAAAGGAGGCCGATCAGCCCGATGGGGTTATTCGCTATAAGGGCGTGGTGCTCTTGAAGGCTAAATTCTCAACTTTAGAAGTAGCCGTGGCCAATCCGTGGCTTCATCCTCGTCGCGAGGGTGGATATAGCGTGAGTGCTGAGATTTCGCGTGGTCTCAATCTGGGCACTGATAGCATGCAGCGGACGGTTATCGGACATGTCGACGCAGCTAGCGGAACGCAAACACTGCATCACGGCATCATTGATTTAGCTACCCTCACTTTTGCTTCCTAGCGAGCTTGGGCTCTACTACAGTGATACTGAGCGGTTTTTTCACGTGTGCGGTGGAGAGTCAGTGCAGGAGGTAGCATTAGCCCGCGGATATGGGACCTCGCGCTGTCTCATCTGTTATATCAGTGGCATTCAGTGAGGATAAATCTAGCTAAAATGAACATGGTTTGCTTTGAGGCATCAGCTCCATTTAGATTGTACTCAATTCAAATCTCAACTTTATGGTAGACAAAGGACGCGTTATTGCACTCGTACCAGAGATATTATGACTACCTCACCCTTCTGCCGGTCGAATCTGGGGTCTTGAACTAAAGGCCCCAGATTGATCATGATATGCGCATAAATTTCGGGCATGAGATGGAGAAATGAGGTGGTCGAGGCCTCGGCCGCCAGAGTGGATGAGTGAGATGCACAGCGTCGATCGCCGTAAAACGGAGTTATCACTCTCTACAGGCGTGAGCTCTCGGTGAGGTTCCAAATTTGCTGATATCCCCGCGATGCGGGGAAGTAGTCGCTACCTTTCTCCACTGCCATTCGGGTGAAAAAGCCTGAGAATTAGTACTAACACGTACTAACACCGAATTCTCTTGCCGTATTAGACTATGACACATGACTAATCCGAGTGAGATTCCCGCACACCGCTACTCCCCCGCACTAGCTGGCCTCATTGAAAAGAAGTGGCAAGAATACTGGCGCGAGAATGGAACCTTCAACGCAGCGAACCCCGTGGGTGCCTTGGCTGGTGAGGGCGAACTTAAAGCCGATAAGCTTTTCGTTCAAGATATGTTCCCCTTCCCTTCAGGTGTGGGCCTACATGTCGGCCACCCTCTCGGATATATCGCAACAGATGTCTATGCCCGCTTTAACCGGATGCAAGGCAAAAATGTTCTCCATACTCTCGGTTATGATGCCTTCGGTCTACCGGCAGAACAGTATGCAATCCAAACGGGAACTCACCCAGCAGTAAAAACCCAAGAGTCGATTGCAAATATGCAACGTCAGCTTGATCGATTGGGATTAGGTCACGATAAGCGCCGCTCGATTGCCACCACCGATGAAGATTTCTACCGGTGGACCCAGTGGATCTTCCTCCAAATCTACAATGCGTGGTTTGATCCCCACGAAAATAAAGCTCGCCGCATAGCGGAACTGATCCCCCTACTAGAATCCGGCCAACGAGAGATTCCAGCGCATTTGGCTGAGGAATTTCACACCCACGATTACACAGCACTCGACCGAATCCAACAGGCCGACGTCATCGACGAATACCGCCTCGTTTATCAGTCACATTCGATGGTCAACTGGTGCCCCGGGCTGGGCACTGTTTTGGCAAATGAGGAAGTCACCGCGGAGGGCAAATCCGAACGCGGTAACTTCCCAGTTTTCCGCAAGAAATTGGTGCAGTGGATGATGCGTATCACCGCCTATTCTGATCGCCTTATCGATGATTTAGAGCTGCTTGATTGGCCTGAGAAGGTCAAGAGCATGCAGCGCAATTGGATCGGACGTTCTCGCGGGGCAGAGCTCGATTTTACAAGCCATAATCATAAGATTCGCGTATTCACCACCCGCCCCGACACCCTTTTTGGTGCTACCTATATGGTTCTTGCTCCCGAGCACGAGCTCGTTGACACGTTGCTCGCAACTGGGAACCCAAGCTATGAAGGCGTTGATGAGCGCTGGACCTATGGAACTGATGATCCCGCTGCAGCCGTCGCTGCGTATCGCGCTGATATTGCCGCAAAATCGGATGTAGAGCGCCAAGAAAATAAGGAGAAAACGGGCGTTTTCCTCGGTGTCTATGCCACTAACCCGGTCAACGGCGCCGATATCCCCGTCTTCATCGCTGACTATGTACTCACCGGCTACGGTACGGGTGCGATTATGGCAGTTCCTGCGCACGATATAAGGGATTATGAATTCGCCCGCGCTTTCGGTCTTGATATCGTGCCTGTGCTCGACGGCGATATTTCCACCGAGGCTTTTACCTCCGATGCCCCACATATCAATTCGGCTAATCAACGCGGCTTGGATCTCAATGGCCTGGGCAAGGATGCGGCTATTAAAAAAGCCACTGATTGGTTGATGGCTGAGGGCATCGGCGAGGTTAAGGTGCAGTATAAGCTGCGAGATTGGCTCTTTGCCAGGCAGCGCTACTGGGGCGAGCCTTTTCCCATTGTCTATGACTCTGACGGTATCCCCCACGGCTTAGAAGAATCCCAGCTACCGGTAGTCTTGCCCGAGGTTCAGGATTATAAGCCCGCGACCTTTGACCCGAGCGATGCCGATTCTGCCCCTCAGCCACCGCTCGCGAAGGCAGAGGACTGGGTGAATGTGGAGCTCGATCTAGGCGATGGCCTTCAAACTTATCGCCGTGATACCAATGTGATGCCGCAATGGGCAGGTTCCTCGTGGTACCAATTGCGCTATATCGATCCTAAGAATGATCAGGCATTCTGCGATCCTGAGAATGAGAAATACTGGACCGGCCCGCAGTGGGAGGGCGATTGTGGCGGCGTTGACCTTTATGTAGGCGGCGTGGAGCACGCGGTCCTCCATTTGCTTTATGCTCGCTTTTGGCACAAAGTTCTCTTTGACTTAGGGTATGTCAGTTCCTTTGAGCCCTATCGTCGTCTCTTCAACCAAGGGTATATTCAGGCATTTGCTTATACCGATTCGCGCGGCGTCTACGTGCCTGCTGCCGATGTCATCGAGCGCGATGGTGAATTCTTCTACCAGGGAGAAAAGGTTCATCAGGAATACGGAAAAATGGGCAAATCGCTGAAGAATGCGGTATCTCCTGATGAAATCTGCGATGATTTTGGCGCGGATACTCTCCGTGTGTATGAGATGGCGATGGGCCCCCTGGATACCTCCCGTCCGTGGGCAACAAAGGATGTTGTGGGGTCGCAGCGGTTCTTGCAGCGCCTGTGGCGCCTGGTTGTTCATGAGGATACCGGCGAGCTCGCGGTGACCGCCGAGGCGCTTTCCGATGAAGCCACCAAAACTCTGCATCGTACGATCGCAGGTATTACTGAGGACTATCAGGCCCTGCACCTGAATACGGTGGTGGCGAAGTCGATCGAGTACGTCAACTTCCTCACCAAGAATTATAAGGGAGCGGTGCCCCGCCAGGCCGTGGAACCCTTGATTATTATGATTGCCCCATTAGCCCCGCATATCGCTGAAGAATTGTGGCAGCGACTCGGCCACGACTCTACG
This sequence comes from Corynebacterium sp. ES2775-CONJ, assembly GCF_024814515.1. Classification (NCBI taxonomy): domain Bacteria; kingdom Bacillati; phylum Actinomycetota; class Actinomycetes; order Mycobacteriales; family Corynebacteriaceae; genus Corynebacterium; species Corynebacterium sp. ES2775-CONJ. Next base: position 214,009 of record NZ_JANUXT010000005.1, read on the forward strand.
ATCGCCTTCGAACCATTCCCATCCTATGACGAGAAATGGCTCAGCGATGACGAGGTGGAACTGCCGGTGCAAATTAACGGCAAGGTACGCGCCCGCATCATGGTCGCGGCTGACGCCGATCAGGACGCTGTCATTACAGCCGCACGTAACCACGAGACGATCGCCCAGCATATAGCTGGAAAGGACATTATCAAGGAAATCGTCGTGCCCGGTCGCATGGTCAATCTTGTGGTGAAATAACTCATGTCTCTACCCCTCGAGGAGCGCCCCCTAGGTCCGCTCCTCGTTCTGGGGGCAGGCGTGATGGGATGTATCGCGCTCGTAGTCATCGATCCCACCGCACCGCGTGCCCCCCTGTGCCCGTCGAAGGCGTTATTTGGATTTAATTGTCCAATCTGCGGTAGCACCCGGATGCTCTACTATGTACTCCACCTCGATATCGCCAAGGCCCTAGCAATGAATGCTTATGGGCTTGTGGTGCTTGTTCTCGCGGCGTGGGCCTGGCTTTATTGGCTAGCGAAGACCTTCGCGCTCAGAATACCGACATGGACCTCACAGCGCTGGGTATGGTGGCTTTTAGCCGGTGGCTTTGTGGTGTGGTTTATACTGCGCCTAGTAGTGCCTGAGTTGCAGGTATAAATCAGCGGAAAAGGTCCCAGAGGCTGAATGTGGTGCGCTTATAGATAGCGTTTTTCACAGCCCTTTTGGGGTCTTTGACCAAGCCCATACCGCGTTGGCCATAACCTGGGATAAGAGTGCGCTTGACAGCGCGTTTAGCGCGGCCGGTGGTGCGCGCTTTGATGGATTTCTTGAGGGAGGGTTTTCGCATTCCAAATCTCATAGTTTTTTAGTGTAGAGGATCGCGGCTGTAGCCTCAGGAATTTTTCGTGCTACCGCACTCGCTGACGTTGGTGCCGCCCCATAGGTCGTTTGTGCCGCTAGGAACCCTGCGATATTTAAGATATGGACACTGAGTGGTATAGCGAGATTGATATTGAGCTGACGGGCCTGGTGGTGGGCTACCCACGCTCCCATCATCCCTGCCAAGAGGTCACCGGTTCCCGGGGTTGCTAGCCACGAGTGACCCGAATCTATTGCTATCACTGCGTCCCTACTGCCTGTGCATATCACTGTTTTTCTCCCCTTCACCACAAGAGTATGGCCCATATGATCCGCAAGCTCTTGAATGGCCCCTAAGCCGCCCGTGGCTAGTGATTCCGTGCAGAAATTTCGCGCCAGAGTCTCAAATTCTCCGTGGTGTGGCGTAAGAACAGTGGGATCTGTGCGCGCGATCAGCTGACTACGCAAAAGCTCCGATTGCGCTAGCGTGGTCAATGCTCCAGCGTCAAGGATGACGGGGCAAGGAGAGCCAAGAATATTCTCGATATCGGCCGCTCCTGCTCCGCCTGGACCGATCACCCAGGCATCGACCGCTCCGTCTTGGCATACTACCTCAGGATTAAGAGCAATGACTTCGTTCGCGCATGGTCCGAGATAGCGCACCATGGAGCTGGTGGCTTGCACACCGGCGGTAGTCGCCAGCACCGCTGCACCTGGATAGGTGGGGCTACCAGCAATAATCCCCACTACTCCCCCACTGTATTTGTGATCGAGTGGTCCAGGGATGACGCGGTGGGCGTCGAAGTCTGCCCCTCGAACTCCGATTTTCCCATCAGCGGTGATGCTATGGCTCAGGTACCCCAAGGGAGTGTGGAGATGATCTTCAATTCCAATGGGTGCAATGGAAATAGTGCCACAATGAGGACTGATGAGATGGGCACCCCGAGCCGCTCCAAAACTGATCGTGTGATCTGCGCGTATATGTGGGCTGAAGGCGACACCCGTATCGGCATCAATTCCACTGGGAATATCCACACTCACGATGACCGCATTTTGATTGTGCGCAATAAAATTGTCTATCTTTGGATCAATTCCGCTATGGCAGCCGAGGCCCACGAGGGCATCGACAATAAGATCAGGAGTGATCTTATCAAGATCGCCGATTATAGATCCCCCAGCCTCGGTGAAGGCTGTGAGTGCCGGAAGGTAGGCCTCATCTGGCATATATGCACAAATTCTGTCATAGCCACGCTTAATGAGATCCACCCCTGCATAGAGACCATCACCACCGTTGCCTCCTATGCCAGCCAAGATCAGTATAGTGGCATCGGCGCGAACACATGCAGCAATGTGATCGGCCACAGCGTGAGCGGCAGTACGCATAAGCCGATCGTCGGGATGAATAAGGGGCTTCTCAGCCTCGCGAATCGTTGTGGCCATATAAGCGGTGAACATACCCTCAAGCGTACGGGATATATCACCCTCATTGGGTTAGGTGTGAACCAAGATCGCCGACTAGGCTTGACTATATTATGAGCGTTGGCAAAATTCTCCTGTACTACAAGTTCACTCCCATTAAAGACTCTAAGGCGGTTATGTTATGGCAGCGTGAACTGTGTGAATTGCTCGGCCTTAAAGGTCGAATTCTCATCTCCGAACACGGCATCAACGGTACTGTCGGCGGCGATATGGCCGCTTGCAAACGGTACGTCCGAAAATTCCGTGAGTACCCAGGCTTTAAGGGCACTGAATTTAAATGGTCCGACGGAGGGGCCGATGACTTCCCTAAGCTAAGCGTTAAAGTTCGCGATGAGATCGTCGCCTTCGGTGCACCGGGTGAACTTAAAGTCGATGAGCGTGGTGTCGTCGGCGGTGGAATTCACTTGAAACCCGAGGATGTCAATAAGCTGGTGGAAGAGCGCGGTGAGGAGGTCGTCTTCTTTGATGGCCGCAATGCCATGGAAGCCGAGATTGGCAAATTTAAAAACGCCGTTGTCCCCGATGTGCGTACCTCTCATGATTTCATCCGCGAGCTTGAATCTGGCAAATACGACTGGATGAAAGATAAACCTGTAGTGTCGTATTGCACTGGCGGAATCCGTTGCGAAATCCTCTCCTCGCTCATGAAGAACCGAGGATTTAAGGAGGTCTATCAAATTGACGGCGGTATCGTGCGCTATGGAGAGCAGTTCGGTAACTCTGGACTGTGGGAAGGCTCTCTCTATGTCTTTGACCAGCGCATGCACCTAGAATTTGGCGCCGGAGTAAAAGACCCCGGCTTTGTCCAACTTGGCCACTGCAAGTGCGGTGCACCCACGAATAAATTTGAGCACTGCATCAACGAAGACAATTGTCGAGATCTCGTTCTCATGTGCCCAGACTGTTACGAGAACCTCGAAACCCGTCACTGCGGGCGCCCCGAATGCGCTGAAGTGGCTCGGCACGCTAGTCTGAGTACCCACTAAAAAAACCACTCCAGCCCCCGAGCATTCACCTGCGCGGGGGCTGGAGATTTCTGTATATGGATGTCAAGGAGCTAATGGCCCACGATGGACATCTGGAATACGGTGACCATCCAGATCATTGAGAACGGTACCAAAAACCAGAAGGTGCCCATCCAGGGGCGCCATCGGGTATACCCTAAATATTTCCGATACATTATGACCGCGCACCCTAAAGTCGCCACTATTGGTATGACACTCGTCAGTGCAGGCCACCATAACTCCGCGTTCCTTGAACAAATCCATACAACCTCGCCGCCATCACAGAGCGGCCCGCCCCTCCACCGCGCAACCCAAGCCAAAATATATGCCACGAGTGCGGTCAGAAGCGGAGTGAGTAGGGCAAAGTAGATCGCCTGCCTCGTTGAGGTGCGGTTACGTAGAGCTTCCGCTAAAGGATCAGTGGCATCGGCTAATTCATCGAATGAGTGCGCGCCGGGTCTAAAGCGGTTGGCGTAATCGGCATCGGAACTTAAGTCATTTTCGGGATGGTCCATGGCCTACCTCGGACGGATTGAGAGATCAGGAATGTGGGCGTCGGCAGGCAGGGTGAGGATATTCAGCAGGGTGTCTGCAACGGTGTCCACCGATAAGTACTCACTCTCAGTATACGGTCCACCCTCCTGCTCTCGGATAGCTCGTTGCATATCGGTGGCGATGCGGCCCGGGTAAACACTACTGATGCGTATCGACTTATGCTCTTGTCTAAGTGCCTCACACCATGCACGGGCGGCGAATTTGCTAGCCGAATAAGCGCCCCAGTGTGCATGAGTATTAAGTCCCGCACCAGAATTCACATAGATCATCTGGCCACTGCTGCGTTCAAGTGCCGGTAGATAGTGCTGAGTTAATTCATAGGGGCCTAGAAGATTGACGTCCATATGGGCTTCCCATTCGCTGCGCGGCTGGGTGGCTGTGGGCCCGAGAGTGGCGATGCCGGCGCAGTGGACAAGGGCGTCAAGTCGATCGACGACAGGTAGTTTTGCCATATCCCCGTGGGCTAGATCTAACTGGAACCATTCGAGGTTTTCATGCTCGAAGGGGATCATACTGCGATGGTGCTGGGCGTAGACATAGTAGCCCGACTCTAGCAATAGCTCAGTAAGCCGCTTTCCTACGGAGCGGCTCGCCCCCGTTATAAGCGCGGTTGCTAAGGACTGCTGAGACATAGACCAAGGCTCCTTGGGATCGACAGAATATAGATCCCAGCGTACCCGGCAACGTGGTCGATGGTATAGGGGGTATCAGAACAGGGTCACTCAACCTCGCGGGCATTCTCTACAATATCGCCGTAGGAATCAGCGAGGTCTTGTATTAAAGAGGCGAGGCGCACGGCGTCGTCATAATCTTCCTCCGGAAGAGAGGTGAACATATCCGTGAGGTGACCGATACGCTCCTCCCCCACCCTCGTCAGCTCACGGCGGCCGAAATCGGTGAGCTGAACCCTGACCCCGCGCCTGTCTGCTTCCTCGCGGAGCCGCTCAACCATTCCCCGGTCCTCCAATTGGTGCAGGGCATTAGAGGCGGTCGGCATCCGAATACCCTCGGCCTTCGCAATATGGCTAATACGGCAGGCACCTTCTTCGGCTAGTCGCGCCAAGATAGTCAGCTGCGGACCAGTGAGGTCGGAGGACTGCGCCTTACGGAAATAGAGCACATAAAGTTTCGTCAGTGCAGGGCGCACGCGGATTGCTAGTTCTCTGGCGGTTTCAGCATTCATAATCTTCTAATTGTAGCTATTTTCCCATCCTGAGTTCGAGTTTAAGCTGCATGAACGTTGATTAATTGATCACATTTATATCTGTAAAAAGACCTTTCGCGCTGGAAGACGGATTACTCAATAAGTCTAGTTCCAGCCTTTCTGTGGGCAGGTAAATCGTTAGAAGTCGCTGTCTTAAGAAAATCCTAAGAGCGAACATAAATAGCTAAACTGGGAGCATGGTGGAATTTGTAGGACAAGTCACGCACCGGTTGGCTCGTCGCCGCCTCCTCAATAAGTGGCGCGCCGGGCAGGTAAGTCGGGCGATGGTCTGTGAGGCTGATTTTCTTCTTGTGGCAGCTGCCCGCTATCACGGGACCCCCGCTCCTTATCCGTGTCCAATCTGTTCGGAGGATGACCTCCGCGAAGTGCTGTGGGTCTACGGCGAACAATTAGGCCGAGCCTCTGGAAGTGCCAGATCGTTAGCGGAGATTGAGCAATTTACACAGCAAGGACGAGAGTTTACTATTCATAAAGTAGAGGTATGTCCCAACTGCCAGTGGAATCATCTACTCGCAGCGGCACATATTGGGCCCTAAGAACTCATCCGATTGGGCATCCCAGACATAGATAGACCAAGATAAAAGAAAAGATCTGGGACGGAAAAACTTGAGAGAGAGCTTTTCACGTGGTTGATAAGAAAAAAGGTCGCGCTGACGCGGCGAAACCGAAGAAAAATGCAGGAAAGAAATCGAAGTGGATCTTCTCCGGCCTCGCGGTTGCGCTCACCACGCTTATTGCGGTGCCCTTTCTAATCTTTATGGTGGCCTATATCTCCATCGAGGTACCGCAACCTGGGGAACTAGTAACCAAACAGGTCTCTCGCATTTATGCCGCCGATAGCAAGACGGAACTAGCCCGCATTGTTCCAGCGGAAGGAAATCGCGAGGAGATAAGTCTCGATCGTATTCCTCCGCAAGTGCGAGATGCCGTCCTGGCGGCGGAGGATCGTGATTTCTACGAAAATAACGGTTTTTCCTTTACTGGTTTTGCGCGCGCCGCTATAGGCCAGCTCACCGGAAACAGCTCCGCCGGCGGCGGCTCCACCATTACCCAGCAATATGTAAAAAATATGGTGGTAGGCAATGACTACTCCTATAAGCGCAAAGCGCGGGAATTGGTGTACTCGGTCAAGATGGCCAATGAGTGGGACAAGAATCAAGTGCTCGAAGCGTATCTCAACACCATTTATTTCGGCCGTAATGCCTATGGAATCGAAGCGGCCGCCCATGCCTATTTTGGTACCACTGCTGGGGATCTGAGTGCGGAACAGGCCGCGGTTCTTGCCGCGTCTATCCAGCGCCCATCCGAATTAGACCCATGGAAGAACCGCGCAGAGGCGGAAACCCGCTGGAATTATGTGCTCGATGGCATGGTGGACGAGGGATGGCTCAACCCCGATGAGCGTGCAGCGGCGGTCTATCCAGAGACCATCGATCCGGCCTTCAATCAGGCCTATACCGAGGCGGAAGGCACGAACGGCCACATCAAAAACCAGGCCATGGCAGAATTAGCTGCCCACGGTATCAGCCAGGAGGATGTGGAAACCCGAGGTCTGCGCATCATCACCACCATTGATACCCAGGCTCAGCAGGCTACCGTGAACACTGTGCGCTCTAACCTGGAGGGCCAGCCAGAGAATTTAAGAACCGCTGCCGTATCGGTGGAACCAGCTACCGGTGCAGTGCGAGCCTATTATGGCGGCGAGGATCCCAATGGTTGGGACTATGCCAATGCCGGCTATCAGACCGGCTCGACCTTTAAGATCTTCGGCTATGCCGCGGCCCTCCAACAGGGTGTCTCCCCGAACCGCCTCTACTCCACCGCCCCCTTCACCCTGGGCAATAACGCCCAAGTTCAAGGCGGAGGGTGTGGTGGCGCCTGCACCATGAAAGAGGCGTTGAAGCAGTCTTTGAACACTCCCTTCCTTCGGGTGCAAAAATCGCTCGATAATAACACCCAAGATGTGGCGGATATGGCGCACGCTCTTGGAGTTGCGCGATCGTTTACCGGAACAGAGGAAACACTAACTGAAAATGGTGGACAGCCCTATGAGGGCGTAATTTTGGGACAATATAGCTCCCGACCTCTCGATATGGCGCACGCCGTAGCAACCTTGGCCAATATGGGCATTTGGCACGAGGTGTACTTCGTCGAGCGAGTGGAGACGGGCGACGGTGAAGTTCTCTACCAGCACGAAGTAGGTGAAGGAGAGCGCCGAGTAGCACGCAACGTAGCCTCCAATACCATCGATGCTATGCTCCCGATCGCAGCTTGGTCGAACTACAATGTCCTCAACGATGGCCGCCAGTCTGCTGCCAAGACTGGCACCCAGCAGCTCGGTGATACCGGGCTCAATAAGGACGCGTGGATGGTCGGTGCCACCCCACAGCTGGCCACTGCCGTATGGGTGGGCACGGATGATTCCTCGGCTATCCTCAATGCCGGAGGCGGCTCCATCTATGGCGCCAACCTGCCCACGACTATCTGGAAGGGAGTTCTTGATGGTGCACTAGCCGGGCGCGCCGTTGAAGAATTCCCCGCTGCTGAGCCGCTCGGGCAAATAAGACGTACCGACTTTGTCGGAGATATGGGGACCAATAGTAGTGGACAGTTCTACTATCAGAGTCCGCAGGCGCCTGCCGCTCAAACCCCTGAGGCTGTGGAGGAAGCACCACCCGTAGCCCCTCCTGCTCCCGCTCCTGCTCCAGCGGAACCTGAGTATGTTGAGGTTTTCCCGGGTATCAACCTCCCGGCCGAATTATTTGGCCAGTAGCAACCATCACCACCGCCTATACGAGCGGTGGTGATTTTCTTTATGTTGCAAGGTACATTAGGGACACGAACAGAAAGGACCGCGGTGGCAGCACATACTTTGGTGGCGATTATAAGCGTGATGGTGGGCTTTGCACTTTTCACCGGCTCTTTTCTCTCTCACTACTATGACAAAAAACCTCAGCTCACCTGGAGTCTCTTTAGCATCGCACTGGTATTTATCACAGTAATTCCTGTCATCATAGGAGTGGCGGTCTCGCTCTAACCGGCAGGCCCAACTAGAAAAAGAATCGACTTTCGGCACGGAATGCGATATTTTAGAAAGGTTGCTGACGCAACAAGACCCTCCTGCCACACCCACCCAGGGTGCGGCCGACTCAAAATACTATTAAGACCATAGGAGGTGATGAGGTCCGTGCGTCACTACGAAATTATGATCATTCTGGAACCATCCCAGGATGAACGCACCGTTGCCCCGTCCCTAGACAAATTCCTTGAGGTTGTCCGCAAGGAAAACGGCACCGTGGAAAAGGTTGACATCTGGGGTAAGCGCCGCTTGGCCTACCCAATTGAGAAGAATGAGGAAGGCATTTATGCCGTCGTCAATCTTCACTGCGAATCTGCTACCGTCCAAGAGCTTGACCGTAGGCTGAATCTGAGCGATAGCATTCTGCGTACCAAGGTCCTGCGCGGAGATAAATAAGTCCCTACTAAAATCCACAGTATTCGGGCAATCCTTATACGAGCCCTCGCGCTCAACGCCCCGCAATGGTGGAATACTAGGACAGCGATTCTTCTCGCTCCCATCTACTCATTTATCCCTAGCAGCATCTATTCGATCTACATTACGCAGATAAGAGAGGCACGATCATGGCACAAGGTGACGTCACTATGACGATTGTCGGCAATATTGTCGCCGACCCCGAACTCCGTTTTACCCAGCAGGGCGCAGCGGTAGCAACCTTTAGGGTTGCCTCCACCCCGCGCCGGTACGATTCCCAATCGGGCCAGTGGGTAGACGGCGAGGCACTGTTTTTGTCTTGCAATATCTGGCGCCAAGCCGCTGAAAACGTCGCAGAATCCCTCAAGAAGGGTATGCGGGTTATCGTAACCGGTCGGCTCAGGCAGCGTTCCTACGAAACCCGCGAGGGTGAGAAACGCACCGTTATGGAGCTCGAAGTAGATGAAGTAGGCCCATCTTTGCGCTATGCTACTGCCGATATTGTCCGCAACCCTCGTGAAGGTGGCGGCAATTATGGTGGCGGCGGTAACTACGGTTCCCGCCCCCAGACGGGATCGGCTCCGCAAGGACGATCCGGTGGCTATAGCGATAGCGGATCAGGCAGTTTCGGCGGCCGTTCTGAGGCCCCGAGCAATGACCCCTGGGGTTCGGCCCCCGCAGCTGGCGGATTTGGTGGCGACGAAGAGCCTCCCTTCTGATCCTAGCCGGATCAGCAGAGAACGCAGAACCCGTAAGCACATCACAGATATCACCCTTTTCTTCCCCTTCAACTGGGAAGATATGAAAACCACGAAAGGCAGGGATCATGAGACTGATCCTCACCGCCGCTGTCGAGAACCTCGGTGTCGCAGGCGACATCGTCGAGGTTAAAGACGGCTACGGACGTAATTTGCTGCTTCCCCGCGGCCTGGCCATTGTTGCCACCCGCGGCGCAGAGAAGCAGATTGAGGGCATCAAACGTGCCCAACAAGCTCGCGAGATTCGCGACTTCGACCATGCTCGCGAAGTGAAGGCAGAGCTGGAGGCGCTTGAAGGCGTCACCGTTTCTGTGCGCACTTCTGAGAAGGGTAAAATCTTCGGCTCTGTTAGCGCTGAAGATATTGCCGCAGCTGTGAAGGCAGCCGGCGGACCTAACCTGGACAAGCGTGCAATTGTACTGCCAAAAGGTCTTGTTAAGACCACTGGTTCGTACCAGGTAGACGTGAAGCTACACTCCACGATTGTAGCTACCGTGAACTTTCAGGTCGCAGCTGCCTAGAGAATAGGCAACCGCGACGGTGGGCTTGAATTTTTAAAAGCTCTCCCAATGACAACAGCACATTCGAGGCATCCCTTTAGCGGGGGATGCCTCGAATGATTTTTATCCTGTGTACAAGGTGTGGATAACTTCGTCCAGCTCAAACCCATAAGCCTTGTGGTGCTGTCAAGAAGTTCGTGATGTCAAATGCTTCCCCTTGAAAGGGGTAGGGCGCCTAGTGGTACCCACAAAATGCCTCCGAACTGGACTTTTGCTTGTATGGAGAAGGCAAAACGGGCATCCGCACACGCTTATCCACACTCGCACCTGCGTCTTCGAGGCGCTATCCACAACTCCGGTCAACTTATCAACACCCCCTGTGGATAACTATTGATCTCCGGTATGCAGGTCCGCTATATTCGCTGGCTAAATCCATCTCCCTGCCACCCCCTTTTAGCTACTGTTTTAAGGGATATACCAACTACCTCCGAGCCTGGATTCACGGAATCACAGAATCACACAATCACGGAATGCCGAAGGGGTCTCATGCCTCATTACCTCCCGCCCGCCATCTCTGAGTACGCTCTGCTCGGCGCTAACGGTCAACTCGCTCTCATATCACGCCATGGCAGTGTGGACTGGTTATGCTTACCTCAGGTTGATTCTCCATCAATTTTCGCCGCCGTACTTGGCGATGAGCGCCATGGTCGGTGGTTTTTGGGGCCACACAATCCCAAGGATTGGCACTGTCACCGCGAATATCATTACGACGGAAGACAACTCACGAGCGTCTACAGTACCGCTGTAGCGGAGTTTAGCCGCACAGATACCCTTAATATTGAACACGGAACTGTTATCTTTGATCGTGAAATTCGAGGGATACGCGGTCAAGCCGATATCAATCACGAGCTAATTATCGGAGTCGAATATGGACGCTCAGCGGTTGAATATAATTCTCCAAGCATCAGTACTCACCAGTGCCATGGAGTTGATCTCAGTATCGATAGTCCGGACATTCCACCAACTATTAGGCAGGGTGATATCTTTCGGGTGCGTTTGACGTGGCCCTACGTCCTCCCCCACCCAGCCTATGCCCTACAAACGCATTCGCTAGAAGAATCGAATGAAATACTGCGAGCGGCCTCGCGCAGTGCTCAAGTACTACGACAATTGTGCCATCCATCAGGAGCCGTTATTGCTGCACCCACAACCTCTTTACCTGAGAGGCCAGGCGGGAGCAGAAACTGGGATTATCGCTATGCTTGGTTGCGCGATAGCGCCTTTAGCATCCAAGCTCTAGCGCGAGCATATAGTTTGGGTGTCAGCCCCAATCCGATCTCATATATTGATCGGTGGAGACAATGGGTTGCATTAGTTGTACGCGATTATAAAATCATGTACCGCGCTGATGGTAGCACTGATCTGCTGGAACAGGAATTGCCCCATCTACCGGGGTATCGATCCTCTCTGCCGGTGCGCATCGGCAACGGTGCTAGCGAGCAATTCCAGGCCGACGTGGCCGGTGAAGTGCTTATCGCTTGCCAGGAATTGCGGGATCGAGGCTACCCCGATACTTACGAATCATGGCAGGCACAGCTGATCATTACGGATGCCATGATTGAGCGGATAGCGGACAAGGATCGCGGAATTTGGGAAATGCGCGGAGATCTTCACCATTTCACGCATTCGAGGGCCATGATCTACGGAGGCCTGCGAGCGATGCTCCACCAAGCACACAGCCATAAAGTAGATACCCAGACGCGCTCACTCTGGCACCACACCGCGATGGATATTCGACAAGAGATTTTTCAGAACGGAATCGAGCCTGAGGGTCAATATTTTTGCCAAACCTATGATTCCCCACATGTTGACGCAGCCCTTCTGCAACTCCCCTACTCGGGATTAATCTCCTGGGCCGATCCGTTATTGGCGCGCACCGTTGAGCGCATCACGGAGACGCTAGCCAGCCCCTCTGGCTTGATCTACCGCTACGCTACCGAATCCGGGATCGACGGCGTGGAGGGAGGGGAATTTCCCTTTCTCATCTGTAATTTTTGGCTGGTGGAATACTATGCGCGTACCGGTGAGATGTCGCAAGCACACAAATTGTTCTCATCGCTTCTTCAGGCAGCCAATGATGTGGGGTTGCTAGCGGAGGAATACGATGCGCACAACCACAGACTATGGGGGAATTTCCCGCAGGGATTCTCGCATGTGGGAGTGATCGGTGCAGCCGGTGCACTGTTAGATCCGATATCTAAGAAGCGCACCGTTTTTAGCGTCGCTCATGCGTAGGCGATAATGGTAGACAGACCACGGTGGCAGAGAGCCGCTGGATATAACTAGATGGAGAAAAGCGCTCGATATGACAAATTTTCCAGATACCAATTTCGATGACGACGCGCAGGCCCCAATTTACTCGCAGGCAGTGCCGAAAGAGGATATCCCAGTAGCTGAACCCCGACAGTTTCGCTCCTATCAGCAACGCGAGACCGCCCCATCGGTGGACGATTACCGGCAACCTCCCTTTGACCTAGCGGCCGAGCAAGGCGTGTTGGGAGCGATGCTGCTGAGCGGCTCCGCCGTGATCGATATGATCGATATCCTCAGAGCAGAGGATTTTTATCGCGTTGCCCATCAACTTATTTTTAACGCGATGATCGAACTGTTCTCTGAGTCGCGCGAAATCGATCCGGTGATCGTGGGTGGACGCCTCGATCGCTCGAATGATTTAGAGCGTATCGGCGGCGCCCCCTATCTCGTGCAACTTATCTCTTCGGTTCCTACCTCCGCTAACGCTAAGTATTACGCTGAAATCGTGGCGGAGAAGGCGCTTCTGAGGCGCCTCGTCGAGGCTGGAACTCGGGTAGTGCAATTAGGTTACGAGGGCACCGAGGGTGCCGAGGTTGATGCCGTTATTGACCGAGCTCAACAGGAAGTCTTTTCCATTACCCGCACTAACGCCACCGAGGACTATATGGTGATAGGCGATATTTTGGAAGAAACCCTCGCTGAACTCGATAGCATTTCCGACGGCGGCGGCCTAGCTCAAGGGGTCCCTACTGGTTTTGTGGATCTTGACCGGCTCACCAATGGTTTACACGCAGGTCAGATGATCATTGTGGCGGCGCGTCCGGGCGTTGGAAAGTCAACGATAGCGCTCGACTTTGTCCGCTCATGTGCCATTAAAAACAATAAAGCAGCCGCAATCTTCTCTCTCGAGATGAGCAAATCCGAGATCGTCATGCGCTTGCTCTCGGCGGAAACAGAAATCAAGTTAACCGATATGCGCAGCGGTACCATGACGGACCAGGACTGGCGGGTAATCGTCAGCCGCACCGACGAGCTTAAGGATGCCCCCATCTTTATCGATGATTCCGCGAACCTCACTATGATGGAAATCCGCTCAAAAGCACGTAAATTAAAGCAGAAGCACGATCTGCAACTAATCGTCGTCGACTATTTACAGCTCATGAGCAGTGGCAAGAAAACCGAATCACGCCAGCAGGAAGTTTCCGAATTTTCCCGTTCCTTAAAGCTTTTGGCAAAGGAGCTGGAAGTGCCGGTGGTGGCCATCTCCCAGCTCAACCGTGGCCCTGAATCGCGCACGGATAAGCGCCCGCAATTGGCTGATCTGCGTGAATCTGGATCTCTGGAGCAGGACGCCGATATGGTGATGTTGCTCTACCGCCCCGATTCACAGGACAAAGAAGATAGCCGCGCGGGCGAGGCCGATATTATTTTGGCAAAGCACCGCGGTGGGCCTATTGACACGGTACGCGTGGCCCACCAGCTACACTTTTCTCGCTTTGCCAATATGCCGCATTAATTAGCGTCCGAAAGCCTTCAAGCGCAGTGAATTGCTCACTACAAATACTGAACTTAAGGCCATTGCGGCACCCGCAAACATGGGATTTAACAGGCCGACGGCTGCTACCGGGATCAAGATGACGTTATAGGCGAAAGCCCAGAACAGATTTAATTTGATCGTTCTAAGCGTTGCCCGCGACAGCTTAATGGCTAGCGGTATATGTTGTGGATCGTTATTCATGATCGTGATATCGCTTGCTTCGATTGCAATATCGGTGCCCGCGCCCATTGCCAAGCCGAGATCGGCCTGAGCAAGGGCGGCTGCATCATTAATGCCATCGCCGACCATCGCCACCGTTTCACCACGACGCTGCAATTCCTGCACGCGTTCTACCTTTTGTTCCGGCATGACGGAGGCAAAGATATGACTATCATCAATGCCTACTTGACGCGCCATGAACTGGGCAGCGCCTCGATTATCGCCGGTGAGCATATAGGGTACAAGCCCTAAAGAACGTAGTTCATCAACTGCCGCAGGAGCCCCGTCTTTGAGTTGATCGCGCACCGCAATGAGGGCGTGATAAACACCATCGATGCCGAGTAATAGCACTGTGGCACCACTGGCTTCAAGGTCCCGAATGTCTGACGCCACCTTGGCATCAACAGACGTGTGCGGCTTTTCTACAACGACTTTTTTCCCTGCTACCGTTGCTGCGACTCCGCGGCCTGGGGTCGAATAAAAATCCGTAATCTCTGGCAGAGGATGAGCCTGTGTGTGCAGCAAGGCGCGAGCAAGGGGGTGCTCTGAGCCCTGTTCCACGGCAGCAGCATATCTGAGGGCTTCGTCGCGGTTTAGCTCGCTCTCCGGAAGCAATGATACCGTGTCCACTGTCATTTCACCCTTGGTGATAGTGCCTGTCTTATCGAGCACGACCGCCGTAATCCGACGAGTATTTTCCAAAATCTCTGGGCCTTTAATGACAAGACCGAGTTGTGCACCACGACCCGCGCCCACGAGTAGCGCAGTGGGAGTAGCGAGTCCGAGAGCGCACGGACAGGCGATGATAAGGACGGCGACTCCGGTAGCAAAGGCGTCTGACGAGCTAGCATTCAAAAGGAAGAAGTGCACCAAGACGGTAAGAACCGCAATGACGACCACAATGGGTACGAATACCTGGGAAATTGCGTCCGCTAGCTTTTGCACGGGTGCTTTTTTTGCTTGGGCTTGGGTCATCAATTCCGCAAGTTGCGCTAAAGCGGTATCTTTACCTACCTTGGTGGCCTCGACCAAAAGCCGTCCGGAGGTGTTGAGAGTTCCACCGAAGACCTTATCGCCCACGGCTTTGTCAACGGGTACTGATTCGCCAGTCAGCATGGATTCATCGACCCCTGAGTGCCCCGCGGTGATGATCCCATCGGTGGGAATCTTCTCCCCCGGCCGCACGACGAGGATCGAGCCCACATCGACTAATTCGGTGCGGCGGCGATGTTCCGAACCGTTTTCTAGAATGGTTGCCGTTTTTACCCCGAGGTTGAGAATTTCTTGCAGGGCTTGGGAACTCCTCCCTTTTGCCCGGGTTTCGAACCATCGGCCGAGAAGAATAAAGACGATCACTACCGCGACGGATTCAAGGTAAATATGATCTCCGCTGTGGTCACTATGCGATGAGAAGCTCATGGCCATGCGCATTGTGTTCTCTCCGGCATCTCCGAGGAAGAGCGCATAGATACTCCACGCGAAGGCGGCGGTGGTGCCCAAAGAAATCAAGGTGTCCATAGTGAAGGAACCGTGACGAAGATTGCGAACCGTAGCCTGATGGAAAGGCCAGCCCCCATAAAAATATACTGGACCAGTGAGAGCGAAACAGAGCCACTGCCAGTTATCGAATTGGGTGGCGCTAAACATGGAGAGCACAAAGACGGGTAGCGCCAAAATACTTGAAATTGCCAACCGGTTGCGCAGTTGCTGAGCATGCATGTCGCGGGCTCTATCGATTGGTGAGATCTCAGTTTCTTCCTCTGAACCCGGTTCCTGCGGGCTCTTTGGTGGATCATTGAGAATGAATGAGTCGTAACCGGCAGCCCTGATAACCTCGGCTAAATGTTCTGGATTCGTACTCGTGGGATCGTAGTCCACAGAGGCGGTTTCAGTGGCGTAATTAACAGCGGCCTGAACCCCATCGACCTTATTTAGTTTGCGTTGCACCCGAGTCGAACATGATGTGCAGGTCATGCCGGTAATCCCGAGCTCGATATGGCTAGATGATAAAGCGGGGGCGCTACTCACACTTCTCCTTGGGTTGAAAATATTAAAGGCTCATACCACCGTCGTAGGATGCTGGTACGAGCCCTAGTTTAATGAGAACTCACCCCATCAGGTGATGGGGTTGCTATGACTCTTTGAGGGTGTAGCCAGCCTCGGTAATAGCAGCGGCGACTTCCTCGTCGCTAAATCCTTGGCCAGTAACGCAGACGCGTCCGGTCTCGAGATCTACCTCGACACCCTCGGTGCCGGGAATCTCATCGATTTCCTCGGTGACTGAGGCGACGCAATGCGAACACGTCATGCCGGAAACATAGTAGTTTTTCACCACGGTAAATATCCCTTTCACTAGGTATTTTCTTCTCTTGAATACGCCTGCTGAAAGCGTTTCGTGCACGATTGTTTGACCATGAATACACTGGGGCGGTGGGAGTACTCCGCCCTCAATTAAGAAACAATCATTCTCAATAGTAGGAGATAAATAGACAATGGCACTCGTTAATGTAACTGAAGACACTTTTGAATCAACGGTCACCGCAGACGGTATTGTTCTCGTTGACTGCTGGGCCGAGTGGTGCGGACCGTGTCGACAGTTCCTGCCGGTTTATACCAAGGCTGCCGATAAGCACGA
Source organism: Corynebacterium sp. ES2775-CONJ (assembly GCF_024814515.1). Lineage (NCBI taxonomy): Bacteria > Bacillati > Actinomycetota > Actinomycetes > Mycobacteriales > Corynebacteriaceae > Corynebacterium > Corynebacterium sp. ES2775-CONJ. Next base: position 230,567 of record NZ_JANUXT010000005.1, read on the forward strand.
GGATATTACTTTCGCTAAGCTCAATACTGAGGAAAATCAGGGATTGGCTGCTGCTTTGCAAATCATGTCCATCCCTACGTTGATGGCTTTCCGGGATGGCATCATGGTCTACCGTGAAGCAGGAGCCCTGCCAGCGGCAGCTTTGGATGATCTCATTAGCCAGGTGCGTGCGCTTGATATGGATGAGGTACGTCGGCAAGTAGCTGAGCAGCAAGATAACGCTTAGGCGCCTACATTTATCCCAGTATTCGCGTGCGTGAATACTGGGTTTCTTCTTTTGGGCTGAAGAGGGCGCGCGTCGGTCTTATAATGGTCTGAAACAAGGAAATTGAGAAAGGCAGCGCGCATATATGGCTCACTTTATGGCGAGGGGTATCAAGCGTCTTCGGGCTGCTTTATCGAGCTCTAACCCAGAGCTGCAGCGCCTTAAGAAGAAATTCTCCGCCACCGAGGATGAGTATCAGCGCATTTGGTCTCAAGCAAGTGCTGCGGAGGCTCAGCTAAAGCAACTGAGCGAACGTCGAGCTCGAGCCGCTCAACGAAGTGAATTACTGGCTGCAAAAATTCGAGAATTGCTGATATTAGCAAACCATTACCGCCGCTATGAGCTCCCGAGAAATGCACATGCGACCATGCAAGAAGTTTATATTTATGCTGAACAGCTCATCGGCCTCGACGATGCCATAGAACAGATGGACGCCCTCGCCAGCGAAGCGCAACAACAGAAAGAACAAGCAGCTAAGCAGCTGGCAAGGGTCGCCGCGGATCTATCAGATCAGTTAGCACACCTGACTGAACCAGGGAACGGGGTCATATCGACAGGTCCAGACGTCTCAGACTTAGATATTATTCCCATTGATACCGCGTTCAGTGAAATCAGAGCTTCATTGCACGCGCGCCATGATCAAGCGCTTACTATGCATACCTTGCTTGACGATGACGCGCGCCAACGGATGAAAACTATTGAGGAACCGCACCCTGAAAGTCGAGTGGCTCAACGTATTGCGGCGCTTGAGAAAGAGCTGCGGTTCAACCCTTGAAAGCCTGACCTATTTAAAGGCCTAGCCTAGTCGGGGCGATTACCCAATAGTATTCCGCGCATTCCAGAGTGAAATCCGTCGCGGAGATTGACCCGCTGAGACTCGGTGAGAGTGTACTCATGGAGGGTTTCGCAGGCAAATTGCAAAAGCGGCCGATCGATCTCGGGCGGAAGCCCACCTCCAGTTAGGGTATGGGCATCATCAAGTTGCTCGGGGCTGGCGGCCTTCTCATACCACCAAATTGCGTACTGTTGACCCACATCAAAGGGGCTACAAGAGCCACTTGATGTCCACACCTCATTAGGGAGGGGCACATACCGCGACCGGAGCTTGCGCCGTGGAGCCATCATGGAGGGACTCGGCACAGGGCGTTTCGCCGGTGCATCGGTGGGAGAAGGACTGGAGTCTCCAGTATTGACCGCAGCTGAGTATTCTACGTTTTCTTCTATCGATACCGATCGTACGCCGTCTTTAATCTCCTCGACGGAGTTGCGTTCTACTTTGATCGATTCGACAGCCACGTGATGTGGCGGCGGAACTTCGGTATCGGGGACTTGCGCGACGATCTCCGCCTCATTCTCGACTATAACCTCGTTCTGCTTCTCGGGCTGATGATCTTCTTGGAGTTCTTCCGAGTTCTCAGCGCTTTGATATTCATAAGGCTGTTGGAAATTATCCGCTGCATCAGGATCGAAATTCTCTTTGTACTCAGGATGGTCAGCACTGTCTTTTGATTCTTCCTGCTGGATACGCGGAGGCAGAGGCCCCTCGAGAACCTGCAATTGCATACAGTCCTCAAAGTCCATGCGAGGATCTAAAATTGTGGTGGTATCGCAGGAGAAGCGCAGTGCAGAGGACATCGACTCCCAGCCGAAACCATAAAGGTGTACACGGATGCCGTTATCCACAGCTTCCTGTACACCTGGAATCATATCGGCATCCCCGGAGACGAGCACCATATCAGTTACTTCGCGACGTACTCCGGCGAGCACCATATCGGCAACCAGACGGGTGTCGACTGCTTTCTGAGTACGGCGCTCACCCCACTCAATCAACGATCCAGCACGTAGCTGCACACCTGCACAGGTCCGCAACGATCGTTGATAACGGTGAGGGCCGGTATCGGGAATACCGTCGTACCACAGTTGGCGATGAACGGGTTGACCTAAACTTTGCTCGACCATACTGCTTAGGACTCTAACTACCTCAGGAAGATCAATCTCTAATTGTGAGCGGGCGCCCGTTTCCCAAGCATTGTAAAAACTGGCTAGTAGATACGAGGTATCTACATAAATTTGAGTGCGTTCAAGCATGATAATTCTAATATTCTTTCTCTAAGTAACTTTTTATATAGGCCCTTACTCGACCCGTATCTCACAGTATAAGGCGTATCGAGCTGAGCCGTAGATTTGCTCCTTTACGACCCTACTCCACGCCAGTGGGACCGGGCCTATTCAACCCTGCTTTCTGTTGAACCCACGTCTAGTGAGCTCAAAATTCTTATTTATAGCTTGTGTGCTGGGGATTTGTGTGTTTGGTGTGGGGTGTGTAGTTTTATGTGGGTCGTTGCGGCCAGGGTTGGTCGTGGTGGTGCATGAGCTTGGTGCGATTTGACGCTGTGTGGTGTTAGGTTGTATG